>DATKIS010000109.1:0-3424 GCA_035543975.1 Pyrinomonadaceae bacterium | reverse complement strand
GTCGACGATTGGACAATTATTTTGACCCGCGTGGAACCATCAGTGTCGGCTATCTTAAGTAGATCGGGCGAGCACTTATCAATTGCGCTGGCACCACTGCCTGAACCGGAGTTGGATCCGTCATCGGCTTTCACCTTAACGGTTCCTACAAAGAGTGATGCGGCAAAAAGTGAAACCAGGAAGAGCGCTACGAAGCGTCTCAGTGTTTGGGGGCGAGTCACGATAATTTCTCCAGGAGTAATCAAAAGTCACATCCGTCCCCGACAAAGCGAAGCGCTGCCTGTCTGGCAGCACACGAAAAACACGGGAGAGTTTTCGTGCGGTCTTTCGGAAACTCCCACTACCGTATCGCGCTTGCGACTTAGGCTGGTAAGTGTGTGCCCGCTCCTGCTTTCGCAGTGAGAAGGCCTTTGTCGGTGACGGATGTGATTGTTAAAGAGCCAGCTCACTAGTTCGAGCGCGGCTTACTTGGCGAACATCATGCCAAGGCTATTCAGAATGTTCAGAAGCGTGTGATCACCTTTAAAACCACCATGAAATAAGGGCGGACGGTGCTCGGGAGATTCGATGTTGATGGTCCATTGAGTTCAGGCTGACCGGACACCGTCAGACTGGAAGAGGAATAAGTCCTTTTGAATTGGCTTGGGGGCTTGGGTATTTCGACTGGTTTGTGCGGAAGGACTTTGGATTTTCCAGCAGGCGCCAGTAGAGGGCGTTCGCGGGAGTTGCCGTCGGCTAGTTGAGAACTTGGTACCGGATATTCGTAGCCTCAAGGCTGAAACTCTGAATCGCAGGCTTCGATCACTGCAGTGGTCTGATTTGGAAAACGGCTGCCTGCGCTCAAAACTGAGGAACCACTCACGCTAATGAAATAGCTGCTACGCTGGTTAGGAATCAACCTCACTTGCCGCTGAGTAATGTCGTGTTGAGATACTTCTGCGTAGCGCACGCAGTCAGCCGTTAGCGTATAGGGCGTTTTGGCGCGCGGCGAAATTACGGGATAGGAAGTGATTTGAAAGAATTTGGCGTCCCGTACGGGAGTCGAACCCGTGTCGCCGCCGTGAAAGGGCGGTGTCCTAGGCCACTAGACGAACGGGACAAAAACCGGAGCGAGCGGCTGGATGATTGCAATGTGTTAAGTTAACGTACGGGTTTCCACAGTGTCAAACGCGCAAACTTTGAGTGTCGTAACTGGATAAGAAAGCCCTCTGCGAAACCGGATAGAAAAGTCCTCTAGGATGTCTGACCCGAAAGGGTGGACAAATGGAAGGACAATTACGGATGAGCAGGCAGGAGCGAGAGCGACTGAAGATCTTTGAACGAGTGAAGCGCGGTGAGTTGCAACAAAAGGAAGCAGCCGCGCTTTGCCAACTGGAGTACCGGTATCTGCGGCGGTTGTACAAACGATATTGCGACCAGGGCGATCGCGGGCTAGTACATCAAGGGCGGGGTCGGCCCTCAAACCGGTCCAAGACGGCCGAGTTCAAGGCGACAGTGTTAGCTCGGTACCAGGAAAGATATCCGGATTTTGGACCTACCCTGGCGGCTGAAAAACTGGCACTTGAGGGTCATACGATAGACAACGAGACCTTACGCGGCTGGTTAATTAAAGCCGGCCTGTGGCAGAAGCGGCGGAAACGGGCCAAGCATCGCAGCTGGCGGGAACGGCGCGCGCACTTTGGTGAGTTAGTGCAAATGGATGGCTCCCATCATAAATGGTTTGAGGAGCGCGCCCCTAAGTGTTGTTTGATGAACATGGGGATGAAGCCCAAAGCACCACCCTGTCAGTGTTGGATGAAGAGGAAACCATCTTGGCGGCGATGGGGTTATTGTGGCAGTGGATCGATCTCTATGGAATCCCCCAAAGCCTGTACACGGATAAGAAGAATGTCCACGCCGTTGATGAAAAGACCAAAGAAAAGGCGGCTGATAGTGGTGAAGAAGTATTCACCCAATTTGGGCGAGCGTGGCAGCAGCTGGGCATCAAGATCATCACGGCCCATTCCCCGGAAGCAAAGGGCCGAGTAGAACGCAACCACGGCACTTATCAAGATCGGTTAGTGAAAAGAGTTGCGGCTGGCGGAGATTAGTACTATCCCTGCCGGAAATGAGTTTTTGCACAACGGTTATTGTGCGCAACTCAATGAGAAGTTTGAGGTGGTCCCGCGCTCCGCGGTGGACTTGCACCGCTCCGCCAAAGGGTATGACCTGGCCAGCATCTTCTGTATCGAGGAAGAACGTGCAGTGAGCGCTGATTGGATTGTGAGATTCGAGAATCAGTTCTTTCAGCTGCATCCGGCCCGCAAAACGCAAGTAGCCACGGGCAAGGTGCGCGTGCGCCGCTATCTTAATGGCGAACTTCACTTCTGTTACGACCAGAAAGATCTCGGCTACACTCTTCTACCGGAACGACCAAAAGCAAAAACGGCAGTTAAGGTGAAAAACAAAAAACGCCGGCGCGGAGAGACCATCATGGAGCAATACGTCCCTCCTACCAATCATGCCTGGCGCAGTTTCAATTTCGGCAAAGGACCGCCTTGGGCTCGCTGAGCCCAAGGCTACTCGCAATGCAACATTCAAACTCAGAGGGCTTTTCTAAATAGTTAAGCTAGTAGAGGGTCTTTCTAAATAGTCTGACAACGCGCAAACTTTGAGCGCACACTTTGACAAAGCGCAACCTTTTTCAACGCGCAAACTTTGAGTGCCTTTGGAACCTAGATCTGCGATCTCGAAATTAAGATTGCAGCCTCGAGTTCAAATCTCTTCCTCTCCTACCGTAACCTTTCGGCGCCAGCCGGTAATAAGTAATAAGCCTTTGACGAAGAAGTTATCCAGTTGGGGTAGCTAAGGGTTACCCGTGTGGTGCGCAGCCGAAGGCAATTCCACGCACTTCGCATTCTCCCCGTCGTCATTTCGTTTCCCCAGTGTTTACGCATAACTAAGGAGGTTTCAATGAAACGATGCAACGTCGGTGGGTTTCATCTCACCATCGTCGACAATGCCAGCTTGCTTGTGCGACTGACCAAGGAGATCAGTTTCCTGGCTGAGCAACTCCGGGAAGTTTGGCCGTTGATGCAACGCGACCCGGTCGGTCTTGGTCGAAGGGTGCTGGCGGAGGCTATTCGAGGCCTGGAATTTCGGCTGGCAGCGCCCTACTCAAAAGCCGCGCTCATGATTGCCCTATTCGTGATCTCGTCTGGGGTAATGATCATTCTGTTAGGTGACAGCGTGGCAGCGAACAAGCCCAAGGCAGCAGACAGCACAAGGGACGATCTGGCGCAGATTGTTGAGTTTCTACCGGAGCCCATAAAAGGCTCGAAGGAACCGGGCATCGGTTCGGGAAGGGACGGGCGCGTAGGTTTTGCCAGAGGACAAGGCGAAGGTTCAGCGCCGGAACGAAGAAGGTCGACCGGTGGTGGGAGTG
>DATKIS010000108.1:0-2234 GCA_035543975.1 Pyrinomonadaceae bacterium | reverse complement strand
ATGAACTCGTCTCGCCGGTTCATCAATCTGGTCCAAACTACGTTGACCGTGATTCTGCTCGCGGTAGTCACAGGCGCGACCACCTACCAGTGCCTGGCGCAGGAAGCGGATCGCCGCGCCCAACGCCCCCGAGAAGTATTTCCCAGAAACGAGCAGCCCGACGAAGTCCTGAAGATCGACACCGATCTGGTTTCTCTCGACGTAGTCGCGACCGACAATGACGGCCGGCCGGTTCGAAATCTCCGGCAAGAGAATTTCAAACTATTCATCGACGACGTGGAGCAGCCTCTGTCGTTCTTCCAAATGGAACGCCGGAGCGGCCAGCCGCGCCCACTGGCCGTCGTCTTTGCCATCGATATTTCCGGAAGCATGACCGCGGATGAGATGGAGCGTCTGAGAAGCGCCTTGAATGCATTCTCAACGAAGCTGGCGGGCCACAACGCGCTCTACGCCGTGATGGCTTTCGGCATGAACGTGAAGCTGCTGCAGAAGTTTACGACCGACCCAGAGAAACTCGACCGGGCCTTCGAGCGGATTTCGCGCGAGCCAAACGGCCTCTCGACGCACACCTACGATGCGGTTGATGATGCGATTCGCACACTCGTCCGCCACGCACCGCGCACCCGGGAACGGCGGCTGTTGAAACGCGCCGTACTAGTGGTAACCGATGGTTTCCCGGTTGGTGACACCGTCGCCCCTCGCACAGTGATCGAACGGGCGAACGCCGCCGATGCCAGCATTTATGTAGTAACTCTTCCTTCGTATTCGCGGATGATGGCCGTATCGACGCAGACGCCGCTGCCGACACCTTTGGACGTGAGCGGACTTGCCGAACTGACTGGCGGCAGGAGCGTCTACGCGGAAGAAAGTAACTACGACGCGCTGTTTCGCGCCCTGGCTGAGGAGGTAACGTCGGCGTACATGCTCGCCTTCTACCCGCCGGAGGCCAAGCGCCGCGATGGTCAGTTTCACACGATTAGGATTGAAGGTCCGAGTGGGCTGAACCTGAGGCAGAGCCGCCCTGGCTTTCAAGCGGAAGGGAAAAAACAGTAGACAGGAGCAGGAGGCAGACTGCAGAGGGTTTTGCCTAACTGCCGACTGCCTCCTGCTCCTGCCTACTAGTCTTCAGAATTCGTCTTCGTCCTCGTCGTCGTCTGCGTCTTCTTCCTCAACGATATCCAGCTCAACCGGATCGAGTCCGACTACTTCAAGATCGGTACCACACTCTTCGCACGAAACGGTTTCGCCTTTGTCGGTATCTGTATCCACATGGACATCGGCATCACACTCGGGACATGTTCCAGTCGGCACTTCTTTTCCTCCAGCAAAAATTTGATAAGGCGGTGCCACACCTACTGTGCACCCGCCTGAGGTAATGATTGGCTAGCGACAATCTACCCGCGCCAGTTCCTTTTTGCAACACTCTTTTTCCACCAATTTGGGGCTGAAATAATGGCCCGCGGCGAAAGCGGCGACTCTTTGGAGTGCGGCGGCTTGACGCCGCTTTCGTCGGTGGCAGCTTCACGCCATTGAATTGCAAGCTAGAGCCGCCGACAATGATTGCTCTCTTCCAGGCAGCGTCGACTGTGGTTGTCCACATTAACTCAATCCGTACCCAGCGGCGGTTGCGGACGTGTTAACATGCCCGCAGACTGATTAGCGCCGCCTCGTCGATTTATTAACTGGGTCTGATACTTCCCCCATGTTCGCTTTCCTGAAAAAGCGTTATGGCTTCGTGGTAACCCTGGGGCTTACCCTGATGCTTCCGCTTTCATATTTCACTCTTGGAGCTCTCGGACGTTTTCGCAAAACTGCCGACACGCCTCGACTGAGAACCGCGGCAGCTGAAAACCTGACGGGTAAAGCACCGGCTATATCGAATCGAGCCACCACACACAGCTCCGTTTCATTAGACTCCGACAACGACGGCATTCCCGACACGGCCGAACTGCAAAGCTTCACTGACCGGGAGAACTTTCGCCGCTGGTTTACCCAAATCGCTGAAGTCCAGTTCTACAGTCTCAGCAAAGAGTGGAACACCGAGCAAAGAGACTGCGCCGGCCTGGTTCGTTTTGCCTGGCGCGAGAGTCTGCGCCGCCACGACCGCCCCTGGTTTCAAAGGATGGGCCCCGGTTACAAGGCAGTTGCGCCAGACGTTACCCGTTACAACCTCGAGCAAAGTCCGTTGGGTGAAAAGCTTTTCCGCACCAGCTTTGGCTCTTACAAAGATGGCG
>DATKIS010000107.1:0-3183 GCA_035543975.1 Pyrinomonadaceae bacterium | reverse complement strand
AGGTCAAACATCGGGAGTATTTCAGACCGTTTGCTCCGGCCGTGTTGGCAGAGAAAGCCGGCGAATACTTTGATACGGCGGTTGAACTTCCCCACATGACCATGACCGTCGATGTGGTTGAGCACAAACGTTCGGAGATTCCAGTTGCGACCCATGAAGATGGGACTGCGAGGATTCAGACGGTGAATCGCGAACAAAACCCGCGCTTTTATGAGGTGCTTGAAGCCTTCGATAAATTGACCGGCACCCCGGTGATTATTAATACCAGCTTCAACGACAACCTGGAGCCCATTGTCGAATCACCGGATGACGCTCTTAAGTGTTTTTACAATACCGGAATGGAAGTGCTCGTGATGGGGGATTTCGTAGTGGTGAAATAACCGTCTCTCCCGAAGTGGGTGTTCTTTTGTGGATGGTGCGGCTTTAGGCGGGGTCATGCGATCCTCGAAACCACACGAACGAGCACGAACAGCTCTTGTGCATCGCCATCCGAAGTCGACTTTATATGAAAACAATAAAAGTCAGTACCGGACAGGAGGTCAGTTACAACTCCTGGCTCGCGACTAGAAACGCCGAGACCCGACCGATATTGATTTCGTTCCATGGCTGGGGAGGCTCGGTTGAATATCGTCCGGACGGCGATCAGTTTAAGAATTGGAACATCTTCGCGCCCTGGGACAGGTCGGGAGTGGCCCGAAACGGTTGCTGGTGGCTCGGCCAGAATCGCCAGTTCTTTATGGTGGAAGCTATCGATGAACTGGTTCGCGCTATTCGGGAAGAGTTTTCTCTGAAGGGCGACATCTACGCATGGGGAAGCAGCATGGGAGGTTTCGGCGCCCTCTTCCACTCGTTTCGGTGCAAGTTCAAAGCGGTCGCCGTTAATGTTCCCCAGGTTCGCCTGATCGGCAGCGATTATATGACGATCTGCGCGCGCGACTCGCTTAACGCCATCTGGGACCCTGAGGCAGCTGAGTTGACGATGGAAGAAGCGGCCCGCAGAGCCCAAAGCGGTGAAGACCCAGATCTGGCCTTTTCTGATGCCACGTCGTTTCTGGACCTGGAAGACGCGACAAACAATCCAGTCGTGTTTATTTCCCAGAGCCGGAAGGACACTACCCCATATTATTTCACGGAGCAGACTCTATATCTTGTCCACAGATTGGTGGCAGCTGGTTGTAACTTCGAACTTTACGTGGAACCAAGACAGGGCCATTATTTTGTAAGGGATTGTCATAATGTCCTGGCTTTGTTTGAGAAGTTTCACGACGTGATCGAGAACCCCATTGATTGTGGTAGACCCCAAATACGTTCCTAACCAAGAGCAAGCTTTGCTGGAGAATCCCCCTGGCCGGGCGGAACCGCGTGAAACCGGATCATTGGCCTGGTTTCGCAGGGATATCGGCAGGTACAAAGCTTATCGAAATCGGGGTACGCTGACTCAGTTATTGACTCAACAAGGACTGTGGGCCTTGCTGCAATACCGAATTGCTTCCGCCATCTACCGCAGTTCTTTGCCGCCCTTGGTGCGCCGGCCTTTGCTGCTGCTTGCTTCTGCCTGGCAGAAGCTAATCGAAGTCACCACCGGGATCAGCCTTCCATACACCGCTTCGATAGGACCGGGTTTCTACATTGGACATTTCGGAAACATCATAGTTAACGGCGAGGCAGTAATCGGTTCCAACTGCAATATCTCTCAGGGCGTGACGATTGGAGTTTCAGGTCGAGGTGAGCGACGCGGTGTGCCCACAATCGGTGATCGGGTATACATCGGAGCCAATGCCGTAGTCGCTGGGAAGATCCTCGTCGGGGATGATGCGGTTATCGGCGCCAACTCACTAGTAGTCTCTGACGTTCCTAATGCCAGTACTGCGGTGGGGGTGCCGGCGACGATTCTTGACCGAAACGGTTCCGCCGATTACCTGAAGCTGGAAGGGTTGTCGTGAAGATCGCCATCTCTACGATTTGTCCCCACATTTATTTCGAGGGGCGCTGGTGGTCGTACGAGCCGTTCGTTTTGGAAATGAACGTCTGGGCACAGATCTTCGATGAGCTTCTGATGGTTGCGCCGCTCGAGCAAGGGCCGCCGCCAGCCTTCTGGGCGCCCTACGATGAATCGGCAAACGTCAGCCTTACTCCTTATCGGCGAAACAAAGGCCGGGGCCTGAAACAAGATCGCTCCTCGCTCCTTGAGGTCCCCAGGATGGTGGCCTCAATCGTCACGGCCGTGAGGCGTGCCGATGCAGTTCATGTACGTTGTCCCGGTAGTATTGGGCTGGTCTCCACCCTCCTGATACCTTTGCTGGGCCGTCGAATGTGTGCCAAGTATGCGGGTCAGTGGGGAGCCTATCCTGGGGAAGCGGTTTCGGTTCGCCTTCAAAGAGCACTCCTGCGCTCAGCCTGGTGGCGAGGGCCGGTAACGGTTTACGGCCGCAACGCTAACGATCCCGGGAAAATAGTTTCGTTTTTCACTTCGTCGTTGTCGCCGGACAATCTGGCGCGCGCGAAGGCAGCCGCTGCCAGGAAACCAAAGCAGACTGGGCTGCGGGTGTTATATGTCGGGCGGCTTTCGGTGGCTAAGAATGTTGACTTAATAGTGTCGGCCATCGCGCGGCTGGTTTCGCGCGGCGTGTCGGTAGAGTGCCGGATTGTCGGCGACGGTTCCGAGAGACAAGCCCTCGAATCCCGGGTCGAGACAGAGAATCTTGGCCAGTCAATAAGCTTCGCCGGTGGGCTGACCTTTACTGAAGTGCTCGACTGTTATGAACAGGCTGACGTGCTGGTATTGATGTCGCAAACTGAAGGCTGGCCCAAAGTGATCGCAGAGGCCATGGCCTTCGGGCTTATCTGCGTGGGCTCCGATCGCGGACTAATCCCCGAGATGCTGGGCGATGGCCGCGGGATAGTCATCCCGCCGGGGGACGTAGCAGGGCTGGCTACCGCGCTGCAGCAAATCTCCGAACACCCGGAGAGCTTTGAGGCTATGCGATCACGAGCAGCCGCGTGGGCGGCGCAATACTCTTTGGAAAGCCTGGGAGACGCACTGAGAGAGCTGCTTTCCACACATTGGGGGATTCCGCTGGAGAATTCAGGCTCTAAGCCAAAGATGCGGCCGGCCGACGCCAATGTATGAAGCAGGTTGGCGTGATGCATGTCGTAGATACGTTGAACGCCGGGGGCGCGGAA
>DATKIS010000106.1:0-3365 GCA_035543975.1 Pyrinomonadaceae bacterium | reverse complement strand
GATAGAAACGATTGAACAAGACCAGGCCGTTCGCGCCCTCTGCCACCAGCCGCTTTGCCATGTTTGCGGTCGAGCTGAAGTAAGGACTCAGTTTGATCGCTACCGGGAGCGGCACTGAGCGCTTTACTTCACGCAAAACATCCAGGTAGATATTCTCAACTTCGTTGCCATTGAGATCTGCGTTAGTCGGTATGTAGTAGACGTTCAGCTCAATGGCGTCGGCCCCGGCTTCTTCCATTAGTACGGCGTAATCGGTCCAACCGCCGGCCGAGATTCCGTTGAGACTTCCAATGATCGGAATGTCCACGGCTTCTTTGGCTCGTCTGATGAGATTCATGTACTCATCAGGAGAGACGTTGTAGCTGTGCATCTCGGGAAGGTAACTGAGCGATTCCGCGAAGCTGTCGATGCCGCTGGTCAGATAATGGTCAACGTAGAAACCGTCGAAAGTAATCTGTTCTTCAAAAAGCGAGTACATGACGACGGCCGACGCGCCGGCATCTTCCAGCCGGCGGATACTGTCAACGTTGTGAGAGAGCGGCGACGATGAAACGACGAGGGGGTTCTTCAACGCAAGCCCCAAGTAACTGGTTGATAGATTCATAAGCGTTTTCCTGTTTAGACGACTGATCTGATTCTTCTCTTAATATAAAGGTCTAACTTCGTGTTTTCCTCGCAAGATTGTTCTAACCCGGATTCCCCCTCCCGTAGGGACGTAATGTTTATGGAGCCCGCGGGATTCAAAAGATTTGTCCTCGCTCCAGCGGAGCGAAACGGAAGCCCGTCTCGCCGCCAATGCTGGAAACATTGCGCTCCGCTGGAGCGCCGGTCGTCTTACTAACCGGTATCTATAAACATTTGGCTCCGCTGGAGCCAGAGCACTACTTGGTTGCGGTCTAAGCCGCGCTATGCGGACATGGCACAGAGAATTTCTAGCTCTCCGGGGGTTGCGCCGCGAGTTGCTTGTATTGCCGCCACCGCCGTTGCACACCCTTTTCCGCTTCCGCCAACAGGAGCTTAGCCACGTCCGGATCGCTCTGCTGCAACATTCGATAGCGGCCTTCGGTGTAGATGTAGTCCTTAAGCGAAATCTTCGGATCGCTCGAATCGAGCTGGAAAGGATTCTTGTTTTCTGCAGCCAGCTTCGGAACGTAGCGATATAGCGGCCAGTGGCCTGATTCGACAGCAAGCTTCTGCTGATGCATGCCCTTAGCCATGTCGATTCCATGGGCGATACACTGGCTGTACGCGATGATCAGTGATGGACCGTCATGGGCCTCAGCTTCGAGAAATGCTCTAACGGTATGCGTGTCATTTGCGCCCATGGCCACTTGCGCGACGTAGACGTTGCCATAGCGGATAGCGCCCATTCCCAGATCCTTTTTCGAGGTTGTCTTGCCGCCAGCCGCAAACTTTGCCACGGCTCCCAATGGCGTTGATTTGGACGCCTGGCCGCCGGTGTTGGAATAGACTTCCGTATCCAGCACCAGAATGTTGACGTTCTGACCGCTGGCCAGCACGTGATCCAAGCCGCCGTAACCGATGTCGTAGGCCCAACCGTCACCACCAACGATCCAGACGCTCTTCTTCACGAGCGCATCAGCCACGTTTGCGAGATCGCGCGACTCGTTTGGTGATCGCCCTGCAAGTTCAACTCCACCACCAGGTTTTGCGGCGGCTTCAAGCTTAGACTTCAACCCCGCGACCAGGTCCCTTTGAGCGTTGATACCCGCATCAGTGGATTGGTCGTCGTTGAGAAGACTGTCGGCTAGTTCTTCACCAACCTCATTTCGTAGCCGGGCCACCAAATCCCTGGCGTAGGCACTCTGATGGTTGAGCGCCAATCTCATGCCGAGCCCAAACTCCGCATTATCCTCAAACAGTGAATTGCTCCAGGCGGGTCCGCGGCCTTCCCGGTTGATGGTGTAAGGCGTCGTGGGCAGGTTGCCGCCATAGATACTCGAGCAGCCGGTGGCGTTGGCAATGATGGCTCGGTCGCCAAAAAGTTGAGTTAACAATTTGATGTAAGGAGTTTCGCCACAACCTGAGCAAGCGCCTGAAAACTCGAAGAGAGGTTGCAGAAGCTGCACGTTTTTGACCGAGCCAAACGTGAGTGCTCCGTTTCTATTGACTTCCGGCAGCGTGAGAAAGTAATCCCAGTTGACTCGCTCACTGTCTCGCAGCGGTAACTGCGGACGCATATTCAGCGACTTGCGCGAGACATTGCTCTTGTCTTTTGCCGGGCAAACTTCGACGCACAAACGGCAGCCGGTGCAGTCTTCCACCGCGACCTGAATCGTGTAGCGTTTGTCTGGTAGTTCCCGCCACTTTGCCGGGATATGTTTGAAGCCCGCCGGCGCCGATGCCAGATCGCTCTCGTCGCAGACCTTCGCGCGAATCGTAGCGTGTGGACAAACGAGCATGCACTTTCCACATTCAATGCACAGGTCAGGCTCCCAGACAGGAACCTCCAGGGCGATGTTGCGCTTCTCCCACTGCGAGGTGCCCACCGGATATGTACCATCAACAGGAAACGCGCTTACCGGCAATTGATCGCCTCGTCCAGCGATGATCTCAGCGGTTACGTTCTGAACAAACTCCGGTGCTAGTGCCGAAACTGATGCCGAAGGGACCAACGTGCTGGTAGCGTGTGCCGGGATGGAAACTTCGTGCAAATGTTCCAGGGCCGCATCGACGGCAGCAAAGTTCTGCCGGACGACGGCCTCGCCGCGTTTTCCATAAGACTTGCGGATTGATTCCTTGATTTTCGCGATTGCTTCATCGGGCGGGAGCACGCCGCTGATCGCGAAGAAGCAGGTCTGCATGATGGTATTAATGCGATTGCCGAGCTGCTTTTCCTTAGCCACCGCGTAGGCGTCAATAGAGTAGACTTTGATCTGTTTACGGATGATCTGTTCCTGGACGGAAAGTGAAAAACGATCCCAAACTTCCGCCGCGGGAAACGGGCTGTTCAGCAACAAAGTTGCCCCATCTGCGGCTGCGCCCAGGACATCGTAGGAGTTAAGAAAGGTGAATTGATGGACGGCAATGAAGTTTGCCTGCTGGATCAGGTAGGTACTTTGGATCGGGCGGTTGCCAAAACGAAGATGCGACACCGTCATCGCCCCTGACTTCTTCGAGTCGTAGACAAAATAACCCTGGGCGAAATTCGGGGTCTCCTCACCGATGATCTTGACTGAGTTCTTGTTCGCGCTGACGGTGCCGTCAGCGCCGAGTCCCCAGAACATAGCGCGTACCTGGTTGGCGGGTTCAGTACTGAAATCAGGATTAAACGGAATGCTGGTCATCGTCACATCGTCGTCGATCCCGATAGTGAAATGGTTTTTGGGTTTCGGTTTCTTCAG
>DATKIS010000105.1:0-2605 GCA_035543975.1 Pyrinomonadaceae bacterium | reverse complement strand
GCGATATTCATCCCTACATCGCGCTCGCGCTCGAACTCAAAGCTCGCGGCCATTCGCCGGTGATTGCCACGTCGGAAGTCTACCGGGAAAAGATGGAGATCCTGGGGCTCGAGTTTTACCCAGTGCGTCCGGACATTCCTGCCTATGACGACACGGAAGAGCTGATCCGGCTCTCGGAGGAGTTGATCGATCCCAAGGGCGGCACTGAAAGAGTGATGGAACTCCTCGCTGCAAACCCGCGGGAGGTTTATGAGGATCTGGACAAGGCGGTTGAAGGCGCGGATTTGATGTTAACCCATCCGTTGCCGCTGGTTGGTCCACTGGTGGCGCAGAAACGCCGACTGCCTTGGATCTCAAGCGTGCTGGCGCCGATCATGTTTTTCTCGGCTTACGATCCGCCAGTGCCGCCGCAAATGCCGGCCCTTCACCACGTGCTGCGGTTGAGTCCCGTTATAGGCAAGCTGTTTTATCGTCTCGCTTCCCACCGGCTGGAGAAGGTGATGGGGCCGATTTATCGTCTGCGTTCCGATCTGGGGCTTCCGCGCGGAGAACAACCATTGCTGGCTGGTCAACACTCGCCGGCGATGGTCCTGGCTTTGTTTTCGTCAGTACTGGGAAAGCCGCAGCCCGACTGGCCGCCGAATACCCGTGTCACCGGCTTTCCGCTTTATGATCGCCGTGATTTCTTTGGAGAGACTGAAACGCAGCCGGAGTTGCTACGGTTTCTGGAGGCGGGGCCGCCACCCATTGTTTTCACGCTCGGTTCGTCGGCGTTTTGGGTAGCGAAGGAATTCTATCGCGACTCCATTCGGGCCGCGCAGGCTTTGGGCCAAAGGGCATTGCTCCTGATTGGGCATGCGCGCAATCTTCCGGCCGAGCCGTTGCCTGACGGCGTGGCTGCATTTGAGTATGCGCCCTTCGGTGAGGTGTTGCCGCGAGCGCTGGCCGTCGTGCATCAGGGCGGAGTGGGAACCACCGGACAGGGCCTGCGTGCCGGTCGCCCGGTCCTGATAGTGCCCCACGCTCACGATCAATTCGACAACGCCGCGCGCGTTGTCAGGTTAGGCTGCGGGCGCTCGATTGCCAGACCGCGTTACAATTCCCAAACCGCCACCAAGGAGCTGGGAGCTTTGTTGGAAAACCCTGATTACTCAGCTAAGGCTTTGCAGGTTGGCAGGGAAGTACAAGTGGAGGACGGCGCCAGGGTTGCGGTCGATGCGATCGAAGAAGTAATAGACAATCGATACTGACGCCCGGTCGGGCGTATAGAGTACAACCTTCAGGTTGCGTCTTCGCGAGCAGCAAGCTCAAGCTTGTACTCTGAGCACCTGTCGATGCGATGAGTGATTAACTTACGACGGAGTCAAACGTCCGGAATGGATTCTAACTATGCTGCTGGTTATCGATGCCGGAAATACAAACACCTCGCTCGGTGTTTTCAATGAGACGGAGCTGGTAGCCCACTGGCGCCTGACCACCGCGCGTTCGCGGACAGTTGATGAGTATGGCGTCCATGCTCGCAACCTGTTTGAACTTGCCGGCCTGGATTTCAAAGCTATCAGCGCGATTGCTATTGCTTCGGTCGTGCCACCGCTGAACTACACTTTGAAGACCATGGCGGAGACTTATTTTCATCTGACGCCATTGTTTGTCGATCACACGACCGACACCGGGCTCACCATCCTATACGAGCCCGCCTCTGATGTAGGCGCCGACAGAATCGTCGACGCGGTGGCGGCGATTCAGAAGTATGGAGCGCCTTGTATCGTCGTGGATTTCGGCACCGCTACAACCTTCAACGCCATCAACGCTGACGGAGAATACCTTGGTGGGGCAATCACCCCCGGAATCATGATTTCGTCGGACGCTTTGTTTGAACGGACCGCCAAGCTGCCGCGCGTTGATATCAGGCGGCCGCAAAAAGTGATTGGCTCGTCCACGATCGCGGCAATGCAATCGGGTCTTTACCACGGCTTCGTCGGACTCGTCGACGGGGTGTTGCGAAAGATGATTGATGAGATCGGTGGGAGGGCCCGGGTAATCGCGACGGGTGGGCTGGCTCCGCTAATCGCAACTGGTTCCGAATTCATCGAGTTGGTGGACGATACTCTCACGCTCGAAGGGCTGCGGCTCATCTACGAACGGACAAATAGTCCAAAGTCCAGGGTCCAAAGTCCAAAGTCGGAAATGTGAAGCTGACAAATAGTCCAAAGTCCAAAGTCCAAAGTCCAAAGTCGGAAATGTGAAGCTAGTTGCTTTATTGGTGTTCATAGATACTGACGCTGAATAGACTTTGGACGTTGGACCTTGGATCTTGGACTTTGGTGTTCACGGATCCTAACGCTAGACAGACTTTGGACATTGGACATTGGACTTTGGACATTGGGCATTCTTCAATTGAACTACTTTAACTACTTCACGGAAATCGAGGATGCGTTTGTTCGCCGTCGGGGCAAGCATCTGCTGATTAGTTCCATGGACTGGGCCCTGATTGAGACCTGGAAAGAGATGGATATTCCGCTTCACGTGGCTTTGCGCGGGATTGAAAAGACTTTTGATTCCTGGGAATCCAAACCGCGCAAACGCGGCATAAAATCGCTGCTGT
>DATKIS010000104.1:0-3421 GCA_035543975.1 Pyrinomonadaceae bacterium | reverse complement strand
CTCGTGATCTTTGCGCAGAAGCCGCCTGAGTACACAGCGCCAAACTGAAGTGTGTCGGACATTTTCCAAGGAGCCTGCGCCATGCGAAAGAATATTCTCTGGATACTTATCCTGACCGGAGTGGGAGCCGCTACTGCCCTTCTCAGCGTTCCCAACCAAACCGTTCTTTCCCAGGGTCGAGGTGCTGCGACTCCAGAAGTCATTGCCCGGCGTAACTCTCTTGAAACGGAACTGCACTCGGTCGCGATCGTAGAGCGCAAGCTCATGGTGACGATGCGCGACGGCAAGCGCATGGCCACGGACGTCTATCGCCCGAAGGACACGTCGAAGAAATATCCGGCGATCTTTGTGCGCACTCCCTACAACTTCAACTTCTGGGATGTACGCAATGCCGCGCCCCGCGACATGACGAACGAAGTTGCGGCGGTCAAGCGTGGTTACGTGTTTGTCGAGATGAACGAGCGCGGCCACTTCTTCTCGGAGGGAAACTACGACATCCTTGGCCCGCCATTAACTGACGGCACCGACGCGTTAACGTGGATGGCCAAACAACCATGGTCAAACGGCAAGGTCGGCACCATCGGCTGTTCTTCCACCGCTGAATGGCAGTTGGCGGTGGCCGCCCAGGGCAATCCCGCGTTTGCCGCGATGATTCCGCAGGGATTTGGCGCGGGCGTCGGACGCGTCGGGCAATACTTCGAACAAGGAAACTGGTACCGGGGCGGCGCTGTACAAATGCTGTTCATCGCGTGGCTCTACGGCGAACAGAACCAGGTGCGGCCGACGTTTCCGCCAAACACGTCGCAAGAGGATTTGATTCGGGCGTCGAAGTCCTTCGACCTGTCGCAGCAGTTACCGCCGGTCGATTGGTCGCAGGCGCTGCGGCATCTGCCAGTCAAAGACATCATGAAGGCGGTGGATGGGCCACATGGCATCTTTGCCGACCGGATGCCGGTGGCCACCGGCGGGGCAATGATCGAGCGGGCGCCAAACGACCCGGCCTGGTACAAGGGCGGGTTGTGGCACGACAACATGAAGATCAACGTGCCCGGTTTCTGGTTCATGTCCTGGTACGACGTGTCGGTGGGTCCCAACCTGGCCGCTTACAACCAGGTGAGAAAAACTGCGCGGCCCGAGATTGCCAACCAGCAGTATGCCGTGATCGCGCCGACCCTTCACTGCGCCTACAAGCGCGCGACGGAAAATACGATCGTCGGCGAGCGCAGCGTTGGTGATGCGCGACTGAACTATGACGAGCTGACTTACGCGTGGTTCGACTACTTCCTCAAGGGCGAAAACAATCACATCCTCGAGACGATGCCCAAGGTCCGTTACTACACGATGGGCCTCAACAAGTGGCAGACGTCGGATACGTGGCCGCCTCGCGGTGCCCAGCCGATGACGTTCTACCTGTCGAGCATGGGGAAGGCGAACACGCTGGATGGGGACGGCGCGCTCAGTTCCGCGGCGCCCGCGGCAGACAGTCCGGACAAGTTTGACTATGACCCGCTGAACCCGGTGCCGTCGTATGGCGGAAATGTTTGCTGTACCGGAAACGCGGTGCAGGGCGGCGCGTTTGACCAACGCAAGATGGAAGCGCGGCCGGACATTCTGGTTTACAGTTCGGAGCCTTTGAAGGAAGGGATCGAGGTTAGCGGACCAATTGAGGTCACCCTTTACGTTTCATCGGACGCCAAGGACACCGACTTCACGGTGAAACTAATCGACGTGTACCCGGACGGGCGCGCCTATAACCTGGACGAGACGATTCAACGGGTGAGGTATCGAAACGGATACGATAAGCCGCTCGCGTGGATGGAAGCAGGCAAGGTCTATAAGCTAACGCTGCAACCGATGACGACCAGCAACTACTTCGAGGCCGGGCATCGCATTCGACTGGAGGTCTCGAGCAGCAATTTCCCGCGCTTTGACCGAAACATGAACACCGGCGGGAAGAACTACGATGAAGCGACGGGCGTGGTAGCCCACAATGCGGTTCATCACTCGAAGCAGTATCCGTCGGAGATCAAGATCACGGTGGTGAGGAAGTAGGGTTACTCAACCTCTTCGGCGTTTGGTGGCTTTAACCCTGGTAGAAAAATGCGAACCACGAACGGACACGAAATTACTCGAACTAAGAACGCTTTTCGTGCGGCTTCGTGTTAGTTCGTGGATCGTTCTCAGTTAATCACGCCTATGTCCCAACCAATTCGTAAGCGATCCACACCCAGCCTGGACACCTCTGTCCTGCTCCACGCCATTGCTTTACTAACCGCGTCTTTACTGGTGACTTCGATGACGCAGAGGATTGCGTCTTCACAGTCGCCCGCAGGCCAGGCTTCGAATGAGGCTAAAGCGCCGAAGGTAAAAACCACGACTCCAGTTCGCCGGTTATCGAAGGGCAAGGCGACACCCAAGCCGCGGCCCAATCTGGCGAAGGACCGAACGTTATATGTGGTCGGTTATGCCCACCTTGATACTGAATGGCGTTGGGAGTATCCGCAAACCATCGCCGAGTATCTGCCGAAGACCCTCCGCAACAACTTTGCCCTCTTTGAAAAGTATCCCAACTATATCTTCAATTTTACCGGGGCTAATCGCTACCGGCTGATCAAGGAGTACAACCCGGGAGACTTCGCCCGGCTGAAACAGTATGTGGCAGCCGGGCGGTGGTTTCCGGCGGGCTCGTCGGTGGAAGAGGGCGACGTTAACTCGCCCAACGCGGAGTCGATCATTCGGCAGATCCTTTATGGGAACAACTGGTTTCGGAAAGAGTTTGGTATCGCCAGCGAGGAATACATGCTCCCGGATTGCTTCGGCTTCCCGGCGTCACTGCCGAGCCTGCTGGCCCATGCCGGAATCAAAGGCTTCTCCACCCAGAAGCTCTCGTCGGCCTGGCAACCCGCGCCACACGTCGGCGGCCCGGATTCGCCCGAGCAAACGCCCGTGGGCATTCCGTTCAACGTGGGCGTTTGGGAAGGACCGGATGGCCGGACAGTCATTGCGGCACTCAATCCTCTCAGTTACGGGAGCCAGGTGACTTACGACATCAGCAAGTCTCCCCAGCCACCACCGCCGGATCCAAACCTCACGGCTCAACAAAATCAGCGGCGCACACGGGCGCAGGAGGATTGGGCCAAACGAATTGACGTCAACGGCAAACTGACGGGCGTCTTCGCCGACTATCACTATGTTGGTACCGGCGACGTTGGTGGCTCACCTAACGAAAGTTCGGTGAGGCTGATGGAAGCGATCACCACAAAAGGGAAGACTCTTCTCCCGCAAGCGGGGCCGATCGCCTCCGGGCCACAATCAACCGGTGAGCCACCCCGTGCCCTGGTCCAGGTCGGTGATGGCCCCGTCAAGGTGGTGTGGTCAAAAGCTGATCAGATGTTTCTTGATATTTTGCAGTGCTGCAAAA
>DATKIS010000103.1:0-2849 GCA_035543975.1 Pyrinomonadaceae bacterium | reverse complement strand
GTCGATTGAGGAAGCGATCAAGTTTATTGAAACTCCAGACACTGAAACGGATCTCGGCAAACGCGATCGAGCCATCCTGGAACTGATGTATGCCACCGGCGTTCGAGTCGCGGAATTGACCACCCTCAATCTAGGTCACATCGACTTCAAGAACCGTTTGATTCGGGTTACCGGAAAGCGGCGCAAGGAGCGCATTGTTCCATTTGGCGATCCGGCGCTGGAGGCTTTACGGACTTATCTGGACGTGCGTGACCGTTTGCTGGAAGTCGCGCCTGTGTCGGAACGGGAGCCGGAAGCGCTGTTTCTCAATTACCAGGGAACGCGAATAACCACGCGTTCGGTGGGCCGGATGGTAGAAAAGTATATTCGTCTTTGTGCCGGAAGATACGACATCAGCCCGCATGCGCTGCGCCACTCGTTTGCCACTCACTTGCTGGATAGTGGCGCAGATCTGCGCGACATCCAGGAGTTGCTCGGTCACGCTCGCCTCTCAACCACCCAGATATATACTCACGTTTCAATGGAAAAATTGATTGAGGTTTACGATAAGGCACACCCAAAGGCGTAGGAGGTAAATGGTAAATGCTGAATGGTAAATGGTGTTTGTTGAGGGTAGGTTGAGCTATTTACCTGCAAGAGAGCGTCAATGATTTTCTCACCAAAAACACCTTGGGATCGAAGAGACCATTTACCATTTACCATTTACGATTTACCATTGACCGTTTAGAGAGATGCGTGCTCATCCTCGCCATTCAAGCTTTCAATAAGCGTCTGGCAGGCGGCATCGTAACGGGCGGTGGGCACTACTTCGAGCCGGCGTTCATCGATCAACTTGCCGCAGCGCGCACAAACGCCGTAAGAACCTTCCTGGATTCGCAAGAGCGCTTGATCGATGTCGGCAATCATTTGCGATTCGCGTTCACCTAACCGCAAAGCCAGCTCCTTGTTAACGTCCATCACCGAGAGGTCGACAGTGTCTTTTACGTCCTGTTCAGACAATTCCAATGCATCGGCTTGATCCTGACGAATGTGTTCCGTATGTAGTCGAAGCTGATCAATAAGTATTGCTTTAAAGTGCGCGAGTTTCTCAGGCTGCATTGTCATCCCTTGCTGGTGTAATGGAGTTGCCAAGACTATTTCCTTGCTTTTCAGAACCGTCTGTTTGGGAGAACGGGGATTATAGCCTACCAGCTTTGATATGAGTAACACGCACGGTCCGGACGTAGTCTGGCCCGAGTTTCAAGTCATACTAGCCACCCCGGAAGGCTCGTGCGAGCCTCCAGCCGGGCCGTCGCAAACTCAAAACTTCCAGGTTAGAGAAAGACGAACCCTGCGAGGGGAACCAGGAGAGATATTGTCGTTGCTGTCGGCGTTTAGGAAATATCTTTTGTTGAGCAGGTTTTCCAGGTTTGCCTGGAGTCCGAGTTGGTCAGTGATGGTGTAATAGACTGCGGCATCTGCGCGAGTATAGCCGGGCAAAGTCACTTTATTGTCGATCGCAGCGTACATATCAGAACGGTTGAGCAGGCCCACCCCAATTCCCACCTTGCCTGAGAATCGATAATTGTTCCACAAAGAAAATGTGTGACGGGGGACTTGGCCGACGCGTGCGCCCACAGGCGCTGCCGTCGTCGCACTGGTAACCAGAGCATCCTGGTAGGCGTAGCCGCTGATAACCTTCCAATCGCGAGTAGGGCTGCCGGTTAAGCCCAGCTCAAATCCATTCGTTCGCTGACTTCCGGTTTGAATGATCCGGGTAGGATCGTTTGGATCCGTCGCCCGCGTATTCGTTCGGTCCAATCGATAAACCGCCGCCGTCAGCGATAGCGATTGACGGAGGTCCCACTTCGCCCCCACCTCGTAGTTGCTAAACTTCTCCGGCTTCAGTGACTGAGTTATCGCCGTCAGGGAAGAGAATTGATCGCCAGAACCTGGCAAAAAGGAAACGCTGTGGCTGGCGTAGAGCGACAGAGCCACGATGGGTTTGATCACGACTCCGAGCCGAGGTGAAATCAGACTGTCGGTACGGCTGAAGTTCTCGGAGTTCCGGTTGTTGTGGAATCCGAGGTTGAAGTGATCGAAGCGGATACCCGCGACCACCTGGACTTTTCGCGTTAGCTCGATCTGATCTTGCGCGTAGGTAGCTGCCACGTTAGCCTTGACATGATTGTCTGCATCGGTCGCGCTTTGACGGAAGGTTACGGGCGTGTTGATAGTTGGCCACGCAAAAGGAACTGAGATTGAGGTCACAGTGTTGTTAAAGAACCCCGTTTTGCGGAAATTATCCGATTCCTGCCGACCAAGCTCAGCCCCGGCCAGCAATGTGTGGCGCAGCCAGCCGGTCTTCGCCGCAAAAGTAAAATCAGTTTGGTTGAAGATGTTGTTCCGGCGCGTAGCATTGTTGTATGCCGAGAGATTCACCCGAGTTTTGTCCGCGTTAACCACTCCCGGAACGAAGTTCTGGTAGAACCGGCGATAAACTCCAAACAAGGTACGGTTGTGAATGTTCAGGTCGCCCACCTGGTGGTCTACGACGGCCGAGGCGAGATTCACCCGGGCCCGCACTAAACTTTCATCAGGGTCACCGAAAAACGTCGAGAGGTCCGCATCGGACGGTTTACCACGGAACGACGGAATACCACGATCGGCAACCCGATTATCGCGGAAATGTTCATACCCAAGTCGGACCTGAGTTTGATTGCCGGCGAGAATGGTTAAAGTCGGATTAATTCCGGCTCGGTTCAGGTTCACTTGATCGCGAAAGCTGCCCGAGTTCTCATAGACGCCGTTTAGGCGTAAAGCAACTTGGGAGTTAAGTGGCCGGTTGAAATCGCCCGCGACTCTCTTGT
>DATKIS010000102.1:0-7775 GCA_035543975.1 Pyrinomonadaceae bacterium | reverse complement strand
TCGAATTCTCGCGGGCTGATTATTGACACCATCAACCAGGGATGCCAAATCAGGAATCAACCCACCGCCAAAAACGAGCAAGGCGCAAACGAACAACGTGAAACGCCCAATTCAAAGAACTCCCCTACCTCAGCTAAAGCTGACACTGGTGGCGTCGCCTGTAGTGGCTCCAGCTCGGATTCGGACGGGAAGACAGCGAATGAGAAGACATTCCGAGGTGTGATTCGCCGCCTCTGGGAAAAAGAAGCGAGAGCAGGTTCGGATGGTGGAGTAACGATAACTTTCCAAAAGGTTGTCGTTGGCGCCCCACGCGCCTGGCGACCGACGGCGACGGACGCTTATTCGCAAGCCGACCCGAGAAAGCCGATTTATCCCGTGAGAGCTAGTTTTGCCACCTGCACTGACTATAAAGACGCCATCACAAAACGAAAAATGGAGCGAATTTACGATTGCTTTGTTCACAAAACCGGTGGCTGGCAGTGTTCGCAAACGGGCGCGAGTGGACCCTTAGCAACAAAGGACGAAAAGGAATATCTCCCCAAAAAGCGTCAATGAGTCTACGGCAACAAACCTAAACTTTCGTTTAAGGGATTTAACTCGACCCTTCAGCAACTTGTTTCTCGTCCGGGTACTGGTGCAGTTTACAATCCGATCCCGCCTTGCTTTGTGTCCTTTGGTGTAACTTCGTGGAATCGTTCTCAATGAACCGGTCATATGATTCACGAAATCTCACGAAGGTGAGAGTTGCGTCGCTCGGAACGAGAAGAGGGAACTAATGCAAACGTTTCTCAAAGACCTTGGTTTCGGCATTCGAAGTTTGCTGAAGCGCCGGGGCTTTACGCTAGTTGCAATAACCACTTTGGCGCTCGGTATCGGGGCGACCACGGCGATTTTCAGCGTCGTCAATGGCCTGTTGCTGCGTCCGCTGCCATACCGCGACGACCAACACCTGGTCATGCTGGGCCAAAGCAATCGCAAGATGGGCGTGGCCCGCGAAGGGGTGGCGCCGGCAAACTTCCTTGACTGGCGCGAACAATCCCGTTCGTTTGAAGCGGTCGCCGCCGCCGAACAGTGGGGATACACGCTGACCGACTACGGCGAGCCTGAGGCGATGCGTGGCTGGGTGGTGACGAAGGGTTTCTTCGAAATATTAGGGACCAATGCTCTGGTTGGCCGAACCCTGCTGCCGGAAGAATACGAGCAGGAAAAGCCGGTAGTGGTTATTAGTTATGGTTTGTGGCAGCGCCGATTCGGTGGTGACCAACAAATCATCGGCCGCCAGCTCACCCTGAACAGGGAACTAACCACGGTGGTGGGCGTCATGCCGCCCGAGTTTGACTACCCCCAACCCGCAAACCGTGAGCTGTGGGGACCTCGCCGGGCCCGGCCAAACGATCCCCAAATGCGTGGCGGCAGCCTGTTCAAAGTCATTGGGCGCTTGCGTGACGGCGTCGCTCTGGAGCAGGCACAGCAGGAGATGAACGGCATCGCCGCCCGCCTGGGCCAGCAATATCCGCAGACCAACAGCGAGGTTGGTGCTGTCGTGGTGCCTTTGCGCGAACAACTCGTCGGCGCGGTGAGGTTGCCGCTTTACATCCTATTCGGCGCCGTAGGTCTGGTGTTGCTGATTGCTTGCGCTAATGTCGCCAGCCTGCTCCTGGTGCGAGCTGCCGAACGGGAACGCGAATTTGCCGTGCGTGCGGCACTCGGCGCGAGTGGCAGCCGTTTGCTGCGGCAGTTGTTGACGGAAAGTTTGCTGCTGTCTCTGCTGGGCGGCTTGGGTGGGCTGCTAGTGGCAAAGGGGCTGATTCAAGTGATCGTGGCCGTCAGTCCCAGCAATCTGCCGCTGGCTCAAATCCAGCTCAATCCAATTGTCCTGGGCTTTGCCGTTGCTGTGTCCCTGATGACCGCTGTGATTTTTGGCCTTGCTCCAGCAATCCAGGCTTCCAGGACTAATCTGCAGGACGTCTTGCGGGCAGGGCGTTCGGAGACTGGCGGACGCCGGCGACAACGAATTCGGCAGACGCTGGTGATTAGCGAAATCGCGCTGGCCTTAGTTGTTCTGGTTGGCGCGGGCCTGCTGGTTCGCAGTTTTGTGGCTTTGCTGAATACCGACCCCGGCTTCACTCCGGACAAGGGATTGGCACTTGAAGTTCAGATGGGCACTCTATCTGTTCCAGAGCGCAACGTGTTCGTTGACCAGGTGCTGGAAAAACTGACCGCACTCCCGGGTGTGCAGGCGGTGGCCGTGTCGTCGGCGCTCCCGTTTCACGACAACCAGGTAGCTTTGCCGTCGCCGATCAAAATAAGTGACCGGCCGGCCGGGCCCGCCGGCAGTGAACCCATCGCGTTGATGATCAAGGCTTCCGAGGGTTACTTCCGCGCGGTGGGCGTGCCGCTGTTGCAGGGCCGCCTGTTCGATCAACGCGACCGGGCGAATGCGCCGCCGGTGGTTCTGGTTAACGAGACGATGGCTCGCCGTCTGTGGCCGGCAGATACGCCAATAGGCCGGACCATTTCCTTTACCGCTGCAGGGCAGAACCTGTCGGCCGAGATCATCGGCGTCGTTGGTGCTGTCCGGCCTACCGGGTTTGACAGCGAACCGCGGCCGGAATTCTATCTCCACTACCCACAGTCACCCGCGAGTTTGGTGACGGTTTTTGTTCGCACGTCTGGCGACCCTGGAGCTCTGTTGCCGGCGGTCAAAGCAGAGATTCGCGAAGTCAATCCGAACCAGGCTTTCCTGAGTGTCCACACGATCGCTCAACTAGTGGACAAGACGACGGCGCAAAGACGCTTCAATCTGCTGTGGCTCGGAGCCTTCGCCGTGATGGCTCTCATCCTGGCGACAGTTGGCCTATACGGCTTGATCAGTTTCTCGACAGCCCAACGCACAAGGGAGATTGGAGTGCGCATGGCTTTGGGCGCGCAGCGAGGGGACGTGATGAAGTTGGTGATGCGAGAGGGAATTAGCCTGGCGCTGATCGGGGTGACTCTGGGCTTGGTGGCGGTGGCCGCGGCCAGCAGGCTGATGACGAGTCTGTTGTTTGGCGTGAGCTCGACCGACCCGCTGACGTTCGTATCCGCCGCTGGACTCCTGACGCTGGTCGCGCTGTTGGCTTGTTACATCCCGGCGCGTCGAGCGACGCGGGTCGACCCGCTCGTGGCGCTGAGGTGCGAGTAGTTATAGAGCGCGGTAACCTGTTACCGCTTTGGTAATCGGCGACCTGGCTTTGGTTAGTGCCTTAATTAGCTCCGGGAGCTACATCTCAGCGCCGAAGGCGTGGCATTCAATAGCCGCGGACGTAAGGCCGTGGATCAAAGCCTCGAAATTAGGTGGAGGCCCGGTAGGGCCGGCACTCATTGGCCTCATTCGCCTATGCGAGGCGATTAAGTGCCGCACCTTCGGCGCTCGACCATTCTTCTTTCGATTACCCACGGCCTCAAGGCCGTGGCTATTTAATAACGGTCCTTCGGACCTTAACCCCGGCGCACTCTTCGATGGCGACGCTAAGGGTCACAAGCACTGCTCAAGACTGTTGAGGGAATGCCGTACGACGCAACAGTCGCTTAATCTCAGGCAGCGGCGGGTGCTTTTTACCCAGGTAGTCCTCAGTGGCCATCCTCCCTTGATCGATCAGCGCCCGTTTCGTCTGGTCGGAAAGTTCAAAGTCCGTGAACTTCACGCCCAGGTCATCGATGAAGACCGAGCGCCCTTCGTCACCGGGATTTGTCTTCAGCAGAATATCCTGAATGTCCAAAAGTGCGTCGATGACGCCGCCGGTAAAACTCCGCAGACTGTTGATTGGTGAAGCGGCCTGGCTCGGATCTACGAAATGGAATCCGAGCGTTTCCAGGTCAGGCGTTCGATGAAGCATCTCGTAGCCGGAGTCGTGATCAATCTCAGTGTGCTGTTCATCAAACGTGTCGATTGGATAATTGTTCAGCACGCCGCCATCGCAGTAAGCATCGTTGCTGCCGTTCTGCTCGAAGTGCCGCGCCTCGAAGAAGAAGGGAATCGACATAGAGATGCGCACCGCGTCGGCTACGGCCACATCCGGTGTAGGCTCGCAGGAAAACTTCTGCACGGCCTGTTGCGTCAGGTTGGTGCCGAAGACATACAGTCTTTTGAAATGTCGGTCCGCATACTTCTCGACCAAATCGCGGAACGTCGCGCGCCCATTCCCCGGCTGCTGACCATCCCCGGTCTTCTCCCCAATGTAAGACTCCATTAGGTTCAGGAAGTAGTTTCCCTTAAACCAGCCAAAGTGCCGGATGAGCCTGAAGGGCCCTTCAAGATCGGAGCCATCCTCAAACTTTTCGAAGTCCAGGGTCGTCATGATCTCGAGGAATTCCGCGGCGGAGTAATTGAGGCTCATCATGGTGGCAGTGATGGCGCCGGCGGAAGTCCCCGCCACCGACTCAATCTGCGGCGTGATTCCTCTTTGTTCCAGCACCTCAAACACACCCCCGTACGCGACGCCCTTAACACCGCCACCTTCAAAGACGAGATTCTTGTACGGGTAATCTTGAGTCGGAATTTGTTGTGTCCTCCGAGAGTTGGTTCACGCTAGACATGAGAGTGTGCTTGAGAAATTGGAAGTCGCCTCCCATCATCCAGCGTCATAGGATGGGTATGCTACTTGATCGAACGAGTATTTTCCCAGATGATCGAACGAGTATTTTCCCAGATGTAATCATTAGCAGCCAACGGGCGGGTGCTGAATGTAGCTACGTAAGAGAGCACCCCATATCTCCAAAAAGATATGAGTCATGGGCGTTGCTGGGGTGAGGACAGTGACGCCCTTTCATTGACTTACGAGCACGGTTAGCATAGAAGTGCGTAGCTCCACCATCTCACACCACAGGACGTCCCACTTGGTAGAAGAACCTAAACCTAATCCTCAACTCCGCAAATTAGAATTACTGTTGCAGCTGGATCGAAGGGTTTCCCTTCTAAAAATGGCGGCCCCTGCGCTCGGTCAAGAACGAGATGTCTTTGATCGAGAAATAGCGGCTATAAGGGAAGGTTTACTCGCGCTCGAAGCGCTCGAGCTTGAACACGTTTCCGAGGAGCCGCGCCGCTGGTGGTTCATCGAGCTCTGGTTCGAAAAGCGCGAGCTCTTTAAGGAGTTCATGGGAGAGGTATTCTTCATCATTTCGATGTTGGTAGCTTTGGACGTCATCCATCGGCTGATAGCTACGACCACTTTGGAGCCCTATCAAATTACTTTATTGAGTAAGGCCCACTTTTACATAACCTTTGCAAGCTTGGGAATCCTCAGCTTTGGATTTATTATCACAATAGCAAAGTCCCTCAGGGGGAAAACGAGATGACTAGCCATACTCAAGAAATGCCCCTACTGGACCAAGTGCTTCATCTTTATGATAAGGCGAGCACTAAGGTTCTAGCCTACTTTACCGTCCTTCTTGTCGTCACAGTTACGGCACTAACGATAGACCAGGGGTTTGGTATCCCGCCAACTTCTGTTCTTGTGTACGTCAGTATTCTCATGGCTTTTCTGCTGATCGGTGGGCCGATAGCGTACGTTGCCTACCGCGCTTTCCACCGCCCCGAAGCCGAAACTGTTTCAGCACCAGTTTCCGCTTCTCTCGATAACGAACCGTCCGACATCGAAAGTTCCCAAGCAGGCTCCGTCTACCGCAGTAACCCCATCAGTAAGATGAGCACTTACATAATCCAGTCTGCCTCTGAGCGGGGGATGCGCGACATTGCGGTTTGCTACCTTCCTCACCAGATTACTGGGGAGCATGTGATTACGTCATGGGAACAAGACCTTCGCCGTGAGTTGTATGACAGCAATCTCTCTGCTGAAACCATTCTTGTCTTAAACCGAGTCCTGATGGCCACGCGGACCTTCCCGCGCCCTGCCAGTGAACAAGGAAAGTCAGCTGAGTTCGTTGCTGGTTGTGATTACGGTTTTATTTCTGCGCGACAAGCTTTCATTCGCGAGCTTATGCAGATACTCACTCAGCAATCGGTTTTGCGTCGAGAAGAACGACCTGGTGGACCATTATCGTTCGACCCTCCGTTGCCGGATGCGTACCCGGGATTTTTCAATCCGCGCAAAAGCAAGTAGGTTCTTGTAACAGAATAAGACTTGTAAATTTGTAAAATCGTAAAATCTACCAATGATTGGTAGATTGGTAGGGCTTTGCCTCAATAGCGGCTTTGGATCCAAAAGGCAGGTTCCCGAACCAGCGAATTTAGGTTTCCGTCGCGCCCATGTCTGACATAACACCTTGAATCTTACGTGCCATTGCCAAGGAAACAATTCAGCTTGAACTAGTCGCTCCCGCCGCTTGAGCCGTCCGCACATGGTTCGGTCAGATTGCTTTTTGAGGCAAAAGACACGTAATCAGCCTTTATGAGGCAAAGCCCTACCAATCTACCAATCATAATATGTATTATCAGACGCAGGGAATATAGCAGTTGGAGGGGGCAATTGGGCTCAATGTCGTTTGGGCTTGCTTCTCTCTTGCTGTGGACTCCAGGTCAATAACCTCGATCGTATCTCGACCCCGTCGGTTCCTGTTCTAGGGACTGGCTGCGCTTGACCGGCTCGGCGTCGCACTTTAGAGTGACCGTTCATTCAACGATTCATTCAACGAATTCATTCCTGGACGAACGAGGTAATTATTTAGGTGGCAGTAAAAATTGAGAATCAAACTGAGCGGAAACTCCCGAAAGAAACTGTCGAGCATATTGAGAGTGGCTTCAATAGTTTACCGCGAGAACACACAAGGGGCTTGGAGCGCATCAGACTGGTTGAATTTATCGTTGAGCCGCGAATCCGTGGGGCCGTGACGGCTACGGAGTTGCCGGGCCTCTACCATCCGCGGCAAGGTCCGAAGGGCGCGTGGCTGGAGTTGGCGATGGGGGTCCTGCTCCCGGGAAACAAACCCATACATAAGCGCATCGTTCCGCGGCTCTCGTTCAAAGGAAATCTCACAGCGACGCTCTTTTCACTGGTCGGACAACACTATCATTTCACGCTAAAGCATTCGCTTAAGAAGACTCAGCTCGAGCCGGCGATACGAACCTACACCGAAAAGCACCTTAAGCTGTGGAACGAGAAGAAGCACAGTTTCCGCGCGAAGCTGTTTAAGCCCTTGCAGCCAACCCTTGAGCGTTGGGCCAAGGGGCTGCAGAAACGGGCGGCGGCTCAGAAGAAGAAGGCTGGGAAATAAGAGCCAGAAAAGGCACTGGGAAAAAGGGTAATGGGGAAAGGCTCACAAGGAATGCCTAAGGGGTTCCCTTTACCCTTTATCCGTTTCCCCGTCGCCGTCTGTTGAAGCGGATTCGATTGCCGTATTGTTGCCGCTGTCGATAGTCTTAGCCACCAATCGAAGTGCCTGAGCGACATCGTGAGAGTCGACCTGAGACCGCCGAAAACGGACTTCCAGGCTAAAGTCTTTCTCCGGCGAAGCATATTTGAAAGTGTAGGGCTTTGATTCCGGGGCGACGCGCGGCCCCATTTCCTGGCGTCTCACTTCCCTTGCATCCTCGCGCGTCAGTCCACGTGACGTGATCTCTTGCGCCAGTCGGCGCATTCCCTCTTCATCCGGCTGACGAACAATCTGCAGCAGCATCGACTTCGCTGAGACCTCTCCCTGGCGGCAAATATCTCTCACGTCCGCTGGGATTGAGGCGATGGAAAGCGCTTCCGTGACGGTACTCCGGCTCTTCCCAACCTTGCGAGCCACCTCTTCGTGCGTATAACCAAATCGCTCGCACAGCGCCAACAAACCAT
>DATKIS010000101.1:0-3997 GCA_035543975.1 Pyrinomonadaceae bacterium | reverse complement strand
CGATGCCGCCGTCGCTGCCTGCAAGAAGTTGGGTTATGTGAGCGCAGGGACAGTTGAGTTTCTTCTGGATAAGGACAACAAATTCTATTTCATGGAGATGAATACGCGCAT
Organism: Pyrinomonadaceae bacterium; assembly: GCA_035543975.1. Classification (GTDB taxonomy): domain Bacteria; phylum Acidobacteriota; class Blastocatellia; order Pyrinomonadales; family Pyrinomonadaceae; genus PSRF01. The sequence continues at coordinate 3,886 of DATKIS010000101.1, read as the reverse complement.
TCAGGTCGAGCACGCCGTGACCGAGATGGTCACGCTCGCCGACATTGTGCGTAATCAGATCAGGATCGCGGAAGGTGAACCGCTCGGATTTACCCAGGACGACCTTTTGATCGTGGGACACGCAATCGAGTGCAGAGTTAACGCTGAGAACCCTGAGACCTTCGCGCCTTCCCCGGGTCTGATTTCCGCGTTCAATCTGCCGGGAGGACCAGGGGTTAGAGTCGACACCTATGTCTACTCGGGATACTCAGTTCCGCCCTTTTACGACTCGATGATTGCCAAGGTAATCGTCCATGCGCGCACTCGAGATTTGGCAATTGCCCGGATGAAGCGCGCTCTGGAGGCAATGGTCATTGAAGGCATCAAGACGACCATTCCGTTACATTTGAAGATCATGGACGATCCGGAATTCAGGGCAGGTAATATCTCGACTAGTTTTATGGAGCGTTTTCTTAAGCAAAATGCCGCAAAAACGGCTAAAAGCCAGAATGCGGAAGTGGCTTTGGTGTGAGAGGCGCGCGCATTTGCCGTTTGAGGGCGAGACGCCTATAATAATCGACTTTTCTATGCCCAGTGGGCGCGTCTGAGAGGATAAAGAAATGGCATACGCAGTAATCAGGACCGGCGGCAAACAGTTTGTCGTTGAAAAGGGCAGCACGATCCGAATTCCTTCAGTTGACACGGAGGCCGGGCAGTCTATCGAACTCGCTGCGCTTTTGTCTTCCGGCGACGGGGAAGGCGCGGACAGCGCTGGCGCTAAGGTGTCCGCCACCGTGGTTGATCACGGCCGGGGCGCCAAGATTGTGGTTTTCAAGAAGAAACGCCGCAAACATTACAAACGGAAACAGGGTCACCGTCAGGGCTACACGACGATAACGATTGATTCGATCGGATGAAAAGAAAGTGATGAGTACTGAGTCCTGAGTGATAAGCAGACTCAGAACTCAGAACTTAGAACTCAGCACTGGGGGATTAGAAATGGCACACAAAAAGGGAGTTGGATCATCTCGTAACGGACGCGATTCAAATTCGCAGCGACTTGGTCTAAAGAAATTTGGCGGTGAAAACGTTCGTGGCGGCAATATCATTGCTCGCCAGCGAGGTACGAAATGGAAACCCGGTAAGAACGTCGGCCGAGGCAAGGACGACACACTCTTTGCTTTGCTGGATGGCATCGTCAAGTTTGAAGATAAGGGCCGCACGGGAAAATTCATCAGCGTCTACCCGATGGAGCAGGCGTCCTCAGCATAGGCTTTGCTCACGCAACACCACTATCATGCGACGCCTGAGCTGAGTCAAAGACTTAGCGTCCGGCGTCGCTTTCGATTTATATGTTTATTGATCGCGCGAGGATTCGAGTACAGGGCGGCCATGGTGGAAACGGCGTAACCGCCTTTCGTCGAGAGAAGTTTGTCCCTCGGGGCGGGCCCTCGGGAGGTGACGGCGGACGAGGCGGCGATGTTTGGGTGGTAGCTGATAGCTCGCTCAACACTTTGCTTCATCTTAGGTATAACCCGCTTCACATTGCCGATCGCGGCCGGCACGGCGAAGGTTCCAATTGCTCGGGACGCGAGGGCGAGGACCGAATCATCCGAGTGCCCGTGGGCACCCAGATCTTTGACAGCACCACGGAAGAGCTCTTGCAGGATCTCGATGCTGACGGCGCCCGCTGGCTGGCGGCTAAAGGCGGCCGGGGAGGTTTCGGCAATTCACACTTTGCGACTTCGACTAATCGCGCCCCGCGTTACCACCAGAGCGGGAGCGAAGGTGAAGAGTTTGAGTTCCAGCTCGAGCTCAAACTCCTGGCGGACGTCGGATTGGTGGGTTTCCCCAATGCCGGAAAATCGACCCTGATATCTACGATTTCCGCAGCAAAGCCGAAGATTGCAGACTATCCTTTTACTACCCTCGAGCCCCATCTAGGAGTGGTTGACCTGGGTGACTTTCGCACTTTTGTAGTTGCTGATATTCCGGGTCTGATTGAAGGGGCCCACGACGGCGCTGGTCTGGGTGATCGTTTTCTTCGTCATATCGAGCGGACGAAATTGCTGCTCCACCTGATCGATGTCTCGTCGTTTTCAGGGCGCGAACCTATCGATGATTTTCTGACGGTGAACCGGGAGCTGCGAGCCTACAATCCGGACTTGGCGGATCGCCCGCAAATCGTGGTGGCTACAAAAATCGATGCGCTCGATGAGCCTATGCGATTGGAAGTGTTGCAGCAGCAGGCGGAGAAAGAGGGGTTGCCGTTTTATGCAATCTCGTCGGTCACCAACAAAGGTACTGCGGAGCTGGTGGCCGCAATCGCGGCGAAGCTTGATGAGATAACCGAAGCAAGCAAGGCCGATGTGGTTGAATTAGCGGTGTAGGACGAAAGGCTATAGGACCTATAAGACTTATGGGACCTATTAAATGACAAGCGAGAATGCCGGTTCGGCCCTAAACCAGCGAAAGCGTATTGCGATCTACGGTGGGACATTTGATCCGGTTCACGCCGGTCACCTGGAAATAGCCAGGCGAGTTACCCAGTTATTTGCCATTGACGAGTTTTTGTTTGTGCCGGCGCGAATTGCGCCGCATAAGCTCGACCGCGAAGTTTCGCCGCCGCTGCATCGCTATGCGATGTTAGCGCTGGTAACCCAAACCGATCCGCGGCTTCTGATTTCGACCTTCGAATTGGACGAACCCGAGCGGCGTTACACGGTTGATACGCTCGCCCACTTTCGCTCGAGGTCCGAAGCGTTTAAGGATCTGTTTTTTGTGATGGGCGCTGACTCGTGGTCGGAGATTACCACCTGGCGAGAGTGGGAGCGGCTGATGACGCTCGCGCACCTTATCGTGGTCACCAGACCCGGGACTGAGTTTTCAACCGGGAACGTGGGTGAATCGTTCGCCGAACGAGTGGTCGATTTGAGGGGGCAAACCGGAGGGGGCGATTTGGTAAACGCCGAGCCCGACAGACGGCGAATATTCGTCACTGACGTGGTGATGAGCGACGTGTCGGCTACGCAGGTCCGCCGGACAGTCCGGGAAGGCCTCAGTCAGGAGTTAGACAAATTAGTTCCGGTACAGGTAGCGAATTACATAAGAAAGTACAGGCTATACAGAAATAAGCATGAACAATTCAACGGTTAAGGAACAATCATTAAGTCCGGCGACATCCGGATCGCAGCTCAAGGTGGCCGGCCAGGAACCGGAGCCCGCCCAGCTCGACGACAGGATGCTGATGGCCCTTGGCGCCGCGGCCGAAAAGAAGGCGCTTAACAGCGTCGTGTTGGATCTGCGCGAGATTGCCAGTTTCACGGACTTTTTCATGATTACCAGCGGCGCCAATGAACGCCAGGTCCAGGCGATTTCAGATGAGATTGTCGAAACCCTGAAGAAGGCCGGTTCGGCAGCAGCGCGGGTTGAGGGCTACAAAACCGCTGAATGGATACTGCTGGACTACGGTGATTTCGTGTTTCACGTGTTCGATGCGAAGGCCCGATCTTTCTACGATCTCGAAAGGCTGTGGCGAGAATCCAAGCGAGTGGAGTTGCCGCCCGAGTTGGCTGGCGAGACGGACAGTTCTTTGAGAAGCGAATCGTGATCGAGATTGTGGCGCACTCAGAAGCGATGCGCGAGGCGGTCCGCCTCGCCGAGCGAGTCGCCGCAACTGATGCGAATGTCCTGGTTACGGGCGAGTCGGGCGCCGGCAAAGACGCAATTGCTTTTTACGTCCACTCCAAATCAAAACGCGCTGCCCAGTCGTTTGTGAAGATTGATTGCGCAACGCTGCCGAGTGGGTTACTGGAAGCCGAGCTTTTTGGATATGAGCGCGGAGCTTTTACAGGAGCCACCGAAGAAAAGCCCGGCCGGCTGGAAGCCTCTCATCGAGGCACGTTGG
>DATKIS010000100.1:0-3440 GCA_035543975.1 Pyrinomonadaceae bacterium | reverse complement strand
GCTCTAATCAACTGGCGATCTCCGAAAAGTTTTATCCACCAAGCGACGAGGCTCGCCTTGCGTCGCCTAAGCGCGACGCAGCACGAGATGATTTTCCAACACCAGCCCGTCGAAGTTCGCGCCCTGAAAAGTCTTGATCGCGTCCTCCGCGCTGCACACAATCGGCTCCTGAATATTGAACGAAGTGTTAAGCACCATCGGGCAGCCGGTCAGTTTCTCAAACTCAGTAATCATCTGCCAGTATCGCGGGTTGGTATGCCGACTAACGGTCTGCGGGCGGGCCGTGCCGTCAACGTGAACCACCGCCGGAAATCGTCCTTGTTGTTCAGCAGCCACGTGCAGCACCGTAATCATAAACGGATCATGATGCTGCCTGCCAAAAACTTCCTCACTTACTTCCTCTTTCATCGAGGGAGCCAGAGGACGGAACCACTCGCGGAGCTTAACCTTCTTGTTGAGCAACTCGCGCATGTCGCCGCGACGCGGGTCGGCTATGAAACTTCGATTCCCGAGAGCGCGCGGGCCGAATTCCATCCGTCCCTGAAACCAACCAATGATTGCTCCGTCGGCCAACATCTGAGCCACGCGCGGTAGCATCTCGGCGTCTGCCAGGGTTTCAAATCGCAAGCCGGCTTCCTTGAGTGCCGTCTCGCATTGAGCCGAGCTGAAGCCGGGACCGTAGTAAGCATGCTTCATCTCAAACTTGCGCGGTTGTTTCAGAAGCTGATGATGCACGAGAAGCGCGGCGCCGAGCGAGCATCCGGCATCGCCTGCCGCCGGCTGTACAAAGTATTTCTTGAATGGCGATTCGGTCATGATGCGGCCGTTCATCACCGAGTTGAACGCCACGCCTCCAGCCATGCACAGATTCTCTTCACCAGTACGCTCGTGAAGTCCGCGGACTAGATGGAGGGCCGTGTCTTCCAACACCTTCTGCGCGCTGGCGGCAATGTTCCAGTGCCGTTCAGTTAATTCTTCATCCGGCCGGCGCGGCGGACCCAACTCCCGGCTGATTTCTTCGCCAAACTGGTAATGCTTCGCGAGGTGATGGTCGAGCACCCGGATGTTGAGATGGAAATCGTGATTGCCATTAACCGTCAGGACCTTCCTGGCGAAGAAGTCGTAATAGTCAGGTTTGCCATAGGCGGCGAGGCCCATCAGTTTCCACTCGTCGCCGGCGAACATATCAAAGCCGATGTAGTTGGTCACGGCGGAATAAAACTGCCCGAGCGAATGCGGGAGTTTGATCCGCTTCAAGACTTTGATCTGATTGTCCTGGCCCTGGGAAAAAAGCGTGGTGGTGTCTTCGCCGGTCCCGTCCCAGGTCATGATTGCCGCCCGTTCCAGACCCGAAACAAAAAAAGCGCTGGCGGCGTGACACTGATGATGCTCGAGGAAGTGAAAACGGAAATTGCCGGGGCCGAAATGCTTGCGGATGAGTTGCGGATGTCTCAGCATCCCCAGATAACTCTCGCCGACCTGGGCAACGCCGCGATCAACTCGCGCCTTGAACATGTCCCGCGAAATGACTGCCGACTTTAATGCCTGCATCGCCTTGTGCCGCAAGACCCACGGTTTCCAGTAGAGGCCGACGTGCGCGACGTCTGCGATCTTGATGCCGGCCTCCTCCAGACAATACTGCATCGCCTGATAGGGGAAGCCGCTATGGTGTTTTCGGCGCGAAAAACGCTCCTCTTCCGCAGCGGCAACAATCTCGCCGTCGTGGATGAGCGTAGCGGCCGAATCTCCCAGGGTAGTTAATCCAAGTATGTACACAGAAAATTGCTCCGAAAACAAAGAAGTAAAGTATCACAAGCGTTCAATCCGGCAGAAATGCACCGGTTAGTTGCAAGTGAATCAGCTTGATTGGGCTGGCTCGGACGATGCTTTACGGAACCGAGCGCGGTAGCGCGGGATCCCAGCGTCCCGCTGCAATAATCGACTGAAACCGGTCGAATCAACCCGATTGACTCCAGGATCCGGCGCTACCGCGCTCGGTTCTGTAATGCCCGCCAACTCCATGTTTATCAAATTGTCTACCGAGTGGCGCTCTTAGTGTCCAATGCCGATCGGAATACGTCTGCAAGTTTCTCAGCCTGTGCTGCCACAGTGTAGTGCTGGACCGCATGTTCGCGGCCCGCATCCCCCATTCGCTGGCGCAGGCCTTCATCGGCGAGCAACTTCGACAACGCCGAATACCACTGATCTTCGGTAGTAGCAAACAAATGAGTAAGGTTCGGCGTTCCGATTTCCGCACAGGCGCCCACGGGCGTGGTAACAAAAGGCACACCCACAGCCATGTATTGCACCGACTTGAAGCCCGACTTGCCGACCGACCAATCATCCTCAAGGATCGGGTACAGGCCAATGTCGAACGACTGAAAATCCGAGATCTCCCGTTCCAGATTCCAAGCCAGGTTTTCAACTTCAACCCCGGGAATTGCAATCTCCTCCCGGCCGGCCCCCACCACCTTCAGGCGGAAGCGATGATCCTTAGCTAAACGCTGCAGAGCGGGAAAAACCGACGCCAGATACTGGTAGGTCGAATGCGTTCCTACCCAACCGATCACCGGCACCTCGTTTCCCTTTAACGCCGGCGCGGGTCGAAAACGCTCGGTGTCGACCACGGTGTAGACAATAGTGGCTGGTTTGCCGCGGCCCGTCACATACTCGGCTATGGCCCGGTTCCCACAGGTCACTATCTTCGCCCAGCGAATCAAATCATTAGTCTTGCTAAACCATTTTAGCGCGCTTCCCCAGCGCCCATAAGTTGGGCTCAGATAGGAAACGTAGGTGGCATCATCGAGATCCAGCACCATGGGACAACGGCCCACTCGCATCGCCAACCACTCGATCAGGGGCGGCCCAAACATCATCGCCTCCCGCTGCACAAACAACACGTCCGCCTGCCGCGCCCGCCAAACTGCTCCCATTCTCCGCAACGCCGCCCGCGTTAGTCCCAATGCTGTCCGTGGCCACTCCGCTCGCTGGTACAGCGAAGCCAGCAATCGCGAATCAAGAAAGGGATGGATGGTTAGCGTGATGCCTTGCTTAGCCAGCGGCTCGACAAACTGGGCCACGCGATAGCGTGTCGAAGCTGCTTCAATTGGATAAGAGGCAAGCGCCAAAACTTTCATAGACTATTGTGCAGCTGGACGCAGCCAGGCGGGCAAATGCATCGGGGAATAACAACATAACGAGTCTACTAAGGCAAGCGAGCACTGGTAGTGCTCCGCTAGTGTATTGGTCTGGAAATAACAGTCGATCCAAAAGTAGGCGGTGCTTTAAGTTTGTCGGTATCGAGCGCATTGCACTCCCGCAATGACCTCAGGATTGACCAGCCATTTTTGGACGTTGCGATAATTGCTCAGCGTAAGGGCGTTAAGGCACTGGGTATTTCCGCCAGACTACAGTTGCACAGTCCAGTAAAAGTCCCGCAT
>DATKIS010000099.1:0-3065 GCA_035543975.1 Pyrinomonadaceae bacterium | reverse complement strand
GAGGAGTACATCAGCGCATTACCGGCCAGCAGATCGCGCTCGCCGGTAATGTTTGGTACGGCGGCGTTCTTGGCGGCCTCAAAGAAAGCATGGCCCATTGAAAGCAAGGCTGTGCAGACGTAGGCAATCCAGAGGTCCTCGGGGCTGTGGACCAGAAGAAAGCCGAGAGCAACAACCACGCGCGCCAGGTCACTGACAATCATTACCGTCCGGCGCGACCAGCGATCCACAAACGCTCCAGCCAACGGCGCAAATAACGTGAATGGAATCATCCTGGAGAGCAGGATCAAGGTAGTGGCGGTCGCGCCTCCCTTCGACACCAAGCGCACCAATCCCAACCCGGCAATGAAGTTAAACCAGTTGCCAAGCTCTGAGATGACTTGCCCCCACCACAACCGCCGGAAGGAGCGATTGGTCCGCAGAAGCTGGATGTAAGTAAGTGAATCCATGAATTCAGTTAATGAGTACTTAAAAAAAGAGCCGCCGGTTCTACCAGCGGCTCGCAACCCTCAGAGAAATTAATGAATTCTACTCGCCCACAAACTTCGGTGGTCGCTTCTCCAGAAAGGCTGCGACGCCTTCTCTAAAATCCTTTGTTTGTCCTGATTGAATCTGCTTCTCCCTCTCTAGTTCAAGTTGTCCGGCATAATCATTTGTGACACTAAGCTCCAATAATTCTTTGATACGTCCGATTGCGGCTGTGGGCGCCTGCGCTAGTTTCTCGGCCAGGGTCAGCGCATGGGTCATCAGGTTATCATCGGGGACGACTGCATTAATCATTCCCATTTCAAAAGCCCGAGCAGCACTGATGACGTCGCCGGTCATCATCATTTCAGCGGCCCGCTTCCACCCAACCAATCGCGGCAGGATGAACGTTCCGCCGCAATCCGGCACAAGTCCAATCCTGATGAACGCCTGGTGGAATCGCGCGCTTTCCGCTGCCACTACCAGGTCGCAAGCCAGAGCCAGATTGCAACCTCCACCCGACGCGGCGCCATTAACTGCAGCGATAAACGGCAAGGGCGAATTCCGGATTAGGAGTATGCACTCGTTCAGCAAGCGCAATGGTTCGTCAAAGAACGCTTCGACTTTTCCTTCCTGCTCGGCAATCTTCTTCATCTCGCGCAGGTCGCCGCCAGCGCAAAAGGCCCGTCCCGCCCCGGTAACGACAATCGCCCTCGCCCCACTACTACGAGCTTCCCCCACGGCCGCTAAGAACTCCTGGCCCACGTGCGTCGTCAACGCATTCAATGAATCTGGCCGATTAAGTGTGACGATACCCACGGCGCCACGCATCTCGAGATTGATAGTTTCGTAGCTCATATTTAAGTGGAACGGCCGGCCGGACAAACAGACACATCCAAGGCGCGCCTTAACCTGGCTTATCGTCAATCGGACGGCGGCCTCAATTACTAGTCGGTTCGGAAGGCGGTTCTAAGTTCTCGGCTGAGCGGCCCGATTTGCACCGAAACAATCACCGCAAAGAACAGGCCTGCCTGTTGAAGGCTTGAATGGCACGGTGTCGTTCTTGCCACACTGATCACAGGTTATTTCAAATCTCTGACGCTCGCCACCGGCCCCCTTGGGTCCTCCAAAGTTTGAACGGCGGGCATCCCGACAAGGCTTACAGCGTTTCGGATGTGTCAGGTTTCGTTCGTGGTAGTACTCCTGTTCGCGTTCGGTAAACGGAAACGTATTTCCACATTCCGCGCAAGTGATCTCGATGTCTGGCATATCGCTGTTTCTCCCATGAGGGGACTGAGGTGTCCCGCTCTCTTTGCTCTTCGGGGCGCAAGCGAGTCACTCCGTTTCTATTGGCTGATTGTCCGAGAGGATAAGAAAGAGCGTGAACGCTCAGATCCTGCCTACGGGGCTCGCGTCCGAAACGGTTAAAGTGAGGTGAGTTTACTCCACCGCAACCTTGGGTTCAAACTTTTTACTGAGAGCAAATCGTAAGGCGCGTTTGACGCTAACTGGCTTGGAGCTCGGACACATGGGCGCGGACCGTTTCGCCGAGCGTCTGCAGATTGTATCCACCCTCAAGACAAGAAACGATTCGGCCCTGGCAAGCAGCCCGGGCCCAATCCTTTACGGTGCGGGTAAGTGTCACAAAGTCCTCATCCTCGAGCAGCAACTGGCCCAGCGGATCCGCATTGTGAGAATCAAAGCCGGCGGAGATTATTATCAGGTCGGGGTTGAACCTGCTGCTCATCTCCTCCAGAGCAGCGTCAAACATCCGCTTCTGTTCTGATGCGGCCGTCTGCGCGCGCAACGGGACATTCAGAGTATAGCCAAGGCCTCGGCCCAGGCCGTTTTCACCCCGCGTGCCGGTCCCGGGATACCACGGATATTGATGGGTGGAAAAAAAGAACACCGTCGGGTCGTCGTAGAAAACTCCCTGGGTGCCATTCCCATGATGCACATCCCAATCAACAATCGCGACGCGTTCAATTTCCGGATAATGATTTTGTGCGTATCGAGCGGCGACCGCCACGTTGTTAAATAGACAAAAACCCATCGCTCGTTCGGAAGTCGCGTGGTGACCGGGAGGCCTCACTGGAACGAAGGCGTTGCTTGCCTTGCCCTGCATGATCAGATCGATTGCCTGGCACGCCGCGCCCGCGCCGTGTAGGGCCGCGTCCAGGGAGCGCATCGAAACAACTGTGTCTGCATCAAGGTAGCCCGTCCCCTCACTCACAACCCGTTCGATCTGTTTGTACAGCTGTGGAGTGTGACAAGCCTGCACGTCACCGCGCGGCGCTTGCCTGGCTTGGACCTCAATTAGGTTAGGCCAAAGTTCCTTGTCTTCGCGAAGCGCCTTCATCACAACGTTGTAGCGTGACGGCGACTCCGGATGATTCGGCCCGGTGTCGTGTTCCTCGAAAATCGAATGATGAATGATCGCCGTTGGCATGGATGTAATATAGCAAACAGCAATCAGCAATCAGCAATCAGCGAAAGGCAGAAGGACCGAAGGCAGTAAGCAAAAGACAGTAGACAGCAAGCACGATTGAGAATGGTAACACCGCGATGGGGTGCCTTCTGGCTTCTGGCTTCTGGCTTCT
>DATKIS010000098.1:0-3458 GCA_035543975.1 Pyrinomonadaceae bacterium | reverse complement strand
TGAATCACCTTCGTGATGAGTCAGTCAATTTCAAGCCGATTAAGATGTTGTTTTTCAAAAATCAGATTGAGGCAATCGACTACTACAAACGTGGATTTCGGTTAGCACAGAGGAAGGTGGAAAGAAATGAAATATGACGTTAGCCTTCAAAGCATCGCGTGGCTCAACGGACGGCGTAACGACAATAGCCTGGAGATATCGCCAAAGTTTCAGCGCCGACCCGTTTGGATGGAGTCAGAACGAAGCTCTCTGATATCTACAATTTGCGCCGCCCTACCGTTTCCAGAGATTTATATTCAGCTTGTAACAAATCCCGCAGACGGCGCTGAGCAGCATATAGTTGTCGATGGCCAGCAGCGCGTCACCTCGATTCTTATGTTTGTCGATGGCGAGCTTTCCCTTCCTGAGAACGATGACTGGAACGGGGAGTATTTCCGTGACTTCGACGATGACCAAAAGGAAGCGTTTTGGAACTACAAGGTCGTGGTTAGAGGGCTGAGCCAAACAAATGACGCTGAGATACGCGATCTCTTCACGCGGCTCAATACCAATAATATTGCCCTTAACGACCAGGAACTTCGGAACGCTCGTTACCGCGGCCGTTTCAAACAAACCGCAGAGCGACTGGCAGACAACCCGCTGTTTCAAACCATTGGGCTATTTACCGCACGGGACATTCGACGCATGTTAGATGTTGAGTTCGCAAGCGAACTCCTCCTACTGACGGTGGAAGGGGTCACGAACAAGAAAGACCTTGTGGATGCGGCATATGCAAACTTCGAAGAGGAGTTCCCTCAAGAAGCAGAATACGAAAATGATTTTGACTCTGCGATAGCATTGCTCAGGTCCCTTATTACTGATGACAACAAGACCCCGGCAAAAACCAAGAGTAACTTCTACTCACTCTACGGAGCATGTTTGCGATATTACCGCGAAACCGGCAGGGCAGCGTTTCGCCATTCCGATAGTGTTGCCGCAGCGCTGACGGACCTTCTCGCGTCAGTGAGGGCGAACGATTTGGAAGGAAAGCCACAGACCTACGCAGATTATTTTGAAGCCGTTACGAGAGCCGCTTCAGACAAGGGACGTCGGGTAGCACGTGAAACCATCCTTTACGATCTGATAATGGCTGAAGAAGAGGCTCGCCCACCGGTTCGCCTCGCGCCGGCGCAACCTGCTGCCGCTCCGCCTGAATGATAGAGCATTGGCCCTCAAGAATCGACAAGTGTTGGAGCTTCGAGCCACAGCGTTGCTAAGGGTGGCAGCGTAATACTCGCCGAATAACCCTGGCCGTGAATTGGATTCTCCTCCGCATCAAACGAGTCCCTGATTTCTACTCCACTTCCGTTAAAGCCCACCGCGTCCGTGTTCACCAGCAACCGATACTGCCCTGCACGCGGCAACCCCAGCCGATGGTTCTCCCTCAACACTGGAGCAAAGTTGCTCACCGAAATTAACTCGCGGCCGGTTGATGGCGCGCGGCGAATGAAGGAAACGATGTTCTCAGAAGCGTTGTTGGCGTCAATCCACTGAAAACCGTCGTGTTCGCCATCGGCTTCCCACAGAGAATTCTCGTTCGCATAGATGCGGTTCAGATCACTGACCAGATTTTGTATCCCCTTGTGCGCCGGATCTTCAAGCAAATGCCAATCGAGACTCTCCGTTTCATTCCACTCGCGCCACTGCCCATACTCTCCACCCATGAAAAGCAACTTCTTGCCCGGATGGGCCCACATGTATCCATACAGCGCGCGCAGGGTCGCAAACTTCTGTTGGTGATCACCGGGCATCTTGTCCAGCAGCGCACCCTTCATGTGCACCACTTCATCGTGCGAGAGCGGCAGGATAAAGTTTTCGCTCCAGGCGTAAAGCAAACCAAATGTGAGCGAATTGTGATTGCCGCCGCGAAAGAGTGGATCGGTCTGGAAGTATTTGAGCGTGTCGTGCATCCACCCCATATTCCACTTGAAGTCGAAACCCAGCCCGCCGGCATAGACGGGTTGACTCACCTGCGGCCACGCGGTCGACTCTTCCGCCACCATCATTGCGCCCGAACCCGGTCGATGCACTGCCTCATTAATTTCCTTGAGTAATGAGATGGCCTCCAGGTTTTCGCGGCCACCAAACCGGTTCGGCACCCACTCGCCTTCCTTGCGGCTGTAATCCAGGTAGAGCATCGAGGCGACTGCATCTACGCGCAACCCATCGAAATGAAATTCCTTGAACCAATAAAGCGCATTCGCCAGCAGGAAGTTTCGCACTTGATTGCGGCCATAGTTAAAGATGTAAGTGCCCCAATCAGGATGCTCGCCTTTGCGTGGGTCTAGATGTTCATACAAAGCCGAACCGTCGAAACGTGCCAGCGCAAATGCGTCTTTCGGAAAATGGGCCGGCACCCAATCCATGATCACTCCGATGCCGCGTTGATGGAGGTAATCGATCAGATAGCGGAGGTCGTCGGGAGTGCCGTAGCGGGCGGAAGGCGCAAAGTAGTTGCTCACCTGATAGCCCCACGATGGTCCGTAGGGATGCTCTTTCAGCGGCAGGAACTCGACGTGAGTAAACCCCATCTCGGTCACATAGTCGGCGAGGGCCGGGGCCATTTCGCGATAACTTAAGGACCGGTTCTCTTCCTCAAGCTGGCGACGCCATGAGCCGAAATGAACTTCATAGATCGAAAGCGGCTGGCGAAAGTGTTCGCGACCGGCACGGTTTTTCATCCACTTCGCGTCCTTGAAACGATACTTCGACTGAAAGACGATTGACGAAGTGTTCGGTGGAATCTCGGCGTATGAAGCGTAAGGATCTGCCTTCATGAACGACGGCCAGCCGGGCGCTTTGATCTCATACTTGTAGAGGACACCCGCTTTTAGTTTCGGAATGAAGATCTCCCAAACACCTGAATCGCCGAGACTGCGCATCGGGTGCGCCGATCCATCCCACTGGTTGAAATCGCCGACCACACTGACTCGCTCAGCGTTTGGGGCCCAGACCGCGAAGGAAACCCCCTTGACACCCTCGTGAGTAATCACATGCGCACCGAGCTTCTCATAAACCTGCTCGTGCCGGCCCTCGCCAAAGAGGTGAAGATCGACGTCGCCCAGCGTGAGTGAGAATGTATCCGGTGATAGCAGTGGCGAGGATTTCGCCGGCCTTTTCGACTTTGCAGGTTTGGTCATCTGGAAATCAACCTTTGTCGGGCGCTTCTTGGTGGGCGCCCCTCGTTACATCACCGCGTTCTGAACGGAAAGGGCTGTCATGAAAATACACAATTAGTGCGAGTCAAGTTGTTACCCGCCGAAGAGTGGCCACGGAGTGCCTCCCCGACAAAGTCAGGTTGCCACTAACTCATCCCTGACCTGTGCGAACTGAAGTGGCTCAACCAGCCGGCGATAGATTTCTGCGCCGTTGCCCAGCTCAGGCCGATTGCTTCGCGCGTGGGCAAGTATTTCGAGAAA
>DATKIS010000097.1:0-7256 GCA_035543975.1 Pyrinomonadaceae bacterium | reverse complement strand
TACGGACAAATCCCCAGTAACCCCGACATAGAAAGCGGTAACAAACGGAAGCCACAAAAGGTCGTCGGAAAAACGAGTGCGCACGCCACGTCCAGTCGGCGGATGCCACCAGTGTTGCACGTCGCCTTCTTTGAACTGGTGACCGCTGGCGAGCAGTATCTGTTCCCGAGCGATCGCCGGACTGCTGTAGACCAGGGCCATCACGTCCTGCAACTGATCGCGGAAGCCAAAGGCACCGCCCGATTGATAGAACGCCGAACGGGCCCAGATGCGGCAAGACAGTGTCTGGTAGAGCAACCAACGGTTGAGCATGATGTCGAGCGCCCCGTCGGGTGTTCTCACCTCAACCGCGCCCAGGAGACTGTCCCAATGCCGCAGTACACTTTCAAACGCATCGTTAACATTGCTCTGGCTGACAAACTTTGCGACCACCGCCTGGGCCGCTTCTTTCGACTCCGTTTCGCCGAGCATGAAAGTCAGCTCGCGCGCTTCATACGGCGCCAACTCGACGGTCACTTGCAGGGCGGCGCAAGGATCGAGTCCGGCGCCATCGCGTCCGGCCAGATTTATCCGGCGCAAGGCTGCCGGATTTTCGAGCGTGCCATTCCGGCCGATGAACTCCTTGCGATCACAGGTGGCGCTGGAAACGCGCTCGTTGGTGGCACAGAAAGCGACCCGTCCCGCGAATTCGTTATTAAAAGGATTGCGCGCAAAGATGGTCGACGCTGCCTGGTCGATGTCGGTGATGACGTAAGGCGCCGAGGTAGTCCGCTGCACACCGAGCACCAACTCGTTATAGAGCGTCACAGTCAACCTGCGTTTTCTATCGGTGCGATTGCGCAGCCGCAATAGGGAGATCTTCACTGGCTCGTCGAGCGGAGCAAACAAAAGCAGCTCCTGCGAAACTCCGTGGCTGGTGTGTTCGAAAACGCTGTAACCCTGCCCATGCCGGATGATGTAGGGCGCCGGTTGCCGGATGGGCAAAGGCGTCGCCGACCAAACGGTGCCCGTGTCCTCGTCGCGCAGGTAAACAATCTCGCCGGGGGGATCGCTGATCGCGTCGTTCGACCAGGGCGTCAGACGGTTTTCGCGGCTGTTGACCGACCAGGTGTAACCAGCGCCGGTCTCAGTTACCTGGAAACCAAACTCGTTCTTATTAGCGATGATGTTCGACCATGGCGCGGGCGTCCATTGATCGGCGCCCAGCAGAGTCACATACTCGCGGCCACCTTGATAAAACCCGCCGAGGCCGTTGAAGAACGTCAGTTCCGGAGGAGCCACCGTCGGTTCGGGATACGTCGGTGAAGCCGCCCGCGGAACGAAGGCGACCGGAAGTCGTTCCGCTACCAGCGGACGCTCGAGCTGGTCTTCAAGTAAGCCACGCTCCGTCACAATCACGGCCCGGGCCACGGAGTGGAGCAGAATCCGATCGTCTTCGGGCATTTGATCAGTCCGGCGGAGAAAAGCGCCCCCGGGTTTGTCCTGCAAACTTCCCAGACCGCTGGTGCGAATCATCGCTTCCAGTTCCCTTTGCAGCGATTGCAAATAGGTGGTCGGGTTGTCGTTGAGAATCACCAGATCAATCTTCAGTCCCTTGTAGTGAAGATACTCGTGCCCCCTCACAATCTTCCGGACGATGGGCAGGTCATCAGCCTTGTTGATGCGCACCACCAGAATGGGGAGGTCGCCGCTGATGCCGTAGGCCCACAGACTCGATTGGGCTTTGGTGTTGAGCGCCAGGACATGCGGCCGCGGGCGCAACGAGGAGTCTGAGTAAAGGATGCGCGCCGCCAGCCGCTGAAACAGATGTGCCTCCTCGGCATCCACTTTGAGGTGACTCATCTCAACCTGGGCCTTGGTCCAGGCGAGGCGCAGTTCGCGTTCAAAGGTGCTGGGGTCGTGATACTTGTCGGCCAACTGCATCGCTTCTTCGCGGGTGCGCGCCACACCGGTGCTGAATGAACACCGCACGGTTTGATTTGGTGGAATGCGCACTCGCCGGCGCAAACTGAATACTGGATCCAGGACCGCGCCCGTCGTATTCGAGAGCGGGCGATCCTCCATCACGGCGATCGGATCGGCGGGCGTGTGGCCCCGTCCCAGAAATCGGCCGCGATCGGTTTCGTATTGAACGGCGCCGACTAAATCTCCCTCTACTACCACGACGTGAACTCCCCAAATCTGCTTATCGGTGCTCGACCGCTGACGGCGATGCGCCAGGATTGCATTCTCCGCCGCGAAGAATTCAGTTTCGATGAACAGGTTACTGAAAGCCGGATGGGCCGCGTCAGCCTGCGGTGTGTTGAGAACGACTTCGGCGTAACTGGTGAGTTCAATCTCGCGGGTGCGCTGCGAATTGTTAGTCAACGAGACGCGACGCACTTCAGCGTTGTCCTCCGCTGAAACGAGGACCTCCATATGGGTCGTGATCCCGGCGTCGGTGCGCCAGAAGTCAGCCTTGTCTTCGGAGAACGCCACTTCATACGACTGGGGCCGCTTGAGTATAGGTTGATAACTGGCGGACCAGACCGCACCGCTGCGGACGTCGCGCAGGTAAATGAAGCTGCCCCAGTTGTCTCGGGTGACATCTTCGCGCCAGCGGCTGACGGCGTTGGCTCCGCAGTTGGAATAACCGGCGCCCGCTGCCGTGAGCATGACGTTGTAGGTTCCATTTGACAGCAACTGCGTCCGCGGCGTTTCGGTATCCAGGCGGTGATAGACGCGGGTGATCATTCCGGGCAGGGCCTGGGCCACGCGCCCCGTCAACACTTCTTCCGCACGCGGGTGGGCGGCCGGCACGCCGATCGGGATGCGCTCCTGTAACAACAGTTCGGTGGCCTGAATTGAGGGGTCTGAATGAAAGCGCTTTTCCATCCGGTCGTTCTGGAGAATATTGCTGAGCGAGACCAGGCTCATACCCTGGTGATGAGTCATGAAGGCCCGGATCAAAACGTGGCGTTGATCCTGCGGCAATCGTTCAGCGGTGTAGTCAATCGACTCGTAATAGCCATAGTCGCCCAGGGCGCCTTCGCGCTGGAGCCGGCGGAGGTTGTCCATCGCCGCATGGGGATCAATCTCCGCGGCCAGCATGGTGGCATATGGCGCCACCACGAGGTCCTCGATTAGTCCGCGTTTCAACCCAAGACCGGGAACCCCGAATGGGCCGTATTGATAATTCAGGTGAAGGTCACGAGCGTTGTAAGCGGCTTCAGATATTCCCCAGGCCACGCCGCGTTCCCGTCCGTATTCGATCTGCCGCCGGACGATCGTGTGATAGGTCTCGTCAAGGAGAGTGCCTTCATAGTTGCGCATCACCAGCAAGGGCATCAGGTATTCAAAAATAGTCCCGGTCCAGGAAATCAGCGCCCGTCCACCATCCGCGGAAGTCAGTTGCCGGCCCAGCCGAAACCAGTGCTCCTGCGAGACATCGCCCTTGGCAATCGCCATAAAGCTGGCGAGGCGCGCTTCAGAGGCGAGCAAGTCGTAATAGGAGTTGTCGGCTCGAAGGGCCGAAACGTTGTACCCAATCGTAAAGACCTTCCGCTCCGAATCGAAGAGAAACTTCCAGTCCATGTCTTCCGAGAGTTCCTGCGATCGGTTGGCTAAGCGGCTGAGACGCGACAAAGAGTCTCCCGCCGAGGCGGAGGATTGTTCGAGGGCTTTCGTTAATCTGCGAACGACGACAGAAAAACTGCCCTGCTCGTCGTTAGACAAGGCTGCCAGTTGGACCAGGGCACTGTCGCAAACCTGCGGCACTTCAGCCAGGGCGGGAACCCGGTTTAGCAAATTGAGCAGCGAGTCCCACTGGCCCGCGGTTTCTTCATTGCGGGGGTCTTCCGGATTCGCGGCGTACTGGTTTTGCCGGGACACGACTTCGGTCTGAACTTGTGACAGCAATCTGCCCCAGCCGGCGAACGTATCGGCATCACGCCGGCCCGAACTCACCTGATGTTGCAGTGCGCCCACCCACCAACGCAGTTCTTTAAAGTTTGCCTCGCCGTGTTCGTGGGCCAGCGCGTTGATGATGTCTTCGATCTCAACAATCCGGCTAATCAGTGACTCAAATAACAGGAACCACGCCGGCAGGTTGTCCAGCGATTCAACCGCCACCAGCTTTTGACAGGCGTCGATCTCGTTTCGCAATTGGCGGACCGTGACGACTTCAGTGCGCTGGCGAACATTACCCAGGCCAAGTGCGGCGACCGAAATTGCGTTAACAGTGTCTGACAGTCCTTCAAGAATCCGAACATCGAACAGCTTCGTATCAGGCATTTCAATGCACGCCTGTTTCAGCGCCACCAAATGCCCGGCGAGATTTCCGCTGTCCACGGTCGAGATGTACTGCGGGAAAAGAGGCTCCAGCGTCTTCGTGTCATACCAGTTGAAGAGGTGGCCGTGAAACTTACCTAACTTCGCCAGGGTGGCAAACGTCAACTCCTGACGCTCGATGAATTCGAGTAAACCGAGATAGCCGAGGTCGTGAGCTGAAACTGTGGCGAGTTGCAGCAATCCGATATTCGTGGGGGAGGTGCGATGGGCGATGACCGGTGTGGGATCCTCCTGAAAATTATCTGGCGGCAGCCAGTTGTCTTCGGTGCCCACGAAAGTTTCGAAGAAACGCCAGGTGCGCCGCGCTACCAGGCGCGCAAACCGAGCATCCTCCTGAGTCAGGAGCGCGCGTCCCACCCTGCGGGCCTTACTAACTAAATATGCGCCGACTGGTGAAACTAACCAGACGGCCACAAACACACCGGCAACGCCCAGGGCTGCAGGTCTTATCGCCCAGGTCAGGATCAGCGCTCCGATTGCCAGAAACCCGGCCGGCATCATCAGCGAAAAGAAAGCAGCGAGGTCTTTGCGCGCAGTTTTCTCAGCTTCGGCCGCCGTCACCCATTCGAGCAACTGCTTTCGCGAAATCAATTTTCGATAAATCGTCCGCACGATCCCGTCAGCCATCAGATACGCCTGATGAGGCAGCAGCAGAATGGACAACCCAACCTGGGCGGTGTTGGTTCTGACGTCGCCCCAGACACTCCAGAAGTGGCTGGTCCAGGGAATCCCGCGCGGGTGGATTAGGAGACTGGTAGTGACGTGGAGATAAACCGGGAAAGCAATCGCAATGACAACGAAGAGAGTCCAAAGCAATGCTGAACCCGGGAAAACAGTCCATGCCGCCAGCAGCCAGAGGAAGAGCGACGGGGCAACCAGGCTACGGCGTAGATTATCCAGAACCTTCCAGTGAGAGATCAGGGGCAGTGGATTGGTAGTTCTGCGCCCGCTCGCGTCAGGGACAGTTGGCAGGAGCCAACCCGCAATCTGCCAGTCGCCGCGCGTCCAGCGATGCTGTCTCTTGGCGTAAGCGTCGTAGGAGGCGGGGTAACCGTCAAACAGTTCGATATCCGTTATGAGAGCAGCGCGGGCAAATAGCGACTCAAAAAGATCGTGACTCAACAGCGCGTTTTCCGGGACGCGGCCTTCCAGAGAGGCGATAAACGCGTCGACGTCATAGAGACCCTTGCCGGTGAAATTCCCTTCACCGAAGAGATCCTGGTAAACGTCTGACACTGCTGTGGTGTAAGGGTCTATCCCGGTGTTGCCGGAAAAAATGCGCGCAAACTTCGAACGCGAAGCGCTCTCCAGCGAGATGCTGACCCGCGGTTGCAGGATTCCGTAGCCGCGCTGGACAAATCTCGCCGACGGATCCACCTGTGGTTGATTGAGGGGGTGTATAGCTGCGCCCACCAGCTTGCGCGCCACGTCGCGCGGCAACTGCGTGTCCGAATCAAGCGTGATTACATAACGGACCTTCCCCAGAAATTGACGCAACGCGTTATCCGCGACCGGCCTATCGTCGCCGAAGCCTCGGAAGCTGGTGTCCGTAGCGCCGCGCAGAAGGCGGTTGAATTCTTCCAGTTTGCCACGCTTCCGCTCCCAGCCCATCCACTTCCCTTCACTGGCGTTCCAATGCCGGCGCCGGTGAAACAGGTGAAAGCGATGGGGCTCCTCAGTGTTGTGACGCCGGTTTAAGTCCTCAATACCGCTCTCCGCGGCGGCGAGCACGATAAGGTCTTCAGGAGTTTCCTCCTTATCAGCATCCGGAAAGTCGCCCAACAGGGCGAAGTAAATGTGCTGGTCCTGGTTGGCCAGATAGTGGACCTCGAGTCGTTCGACCAGCTCATTGACCTGTGACTCACTGGAGAAGATCGTGGGCACCACCACCATCGTCAGGGCTTCTTCCGGAATCCCGTCGATGGTCTCCATCCGCGGCAGCAGACGTGGGGAAAACAAGTGGGTCACGTCCCAGTTCAAAACGCTCAAGGCCAAATCGCTGGCGGGAATCAACGAGAGGAGGAATGTCGCTGCCAGGAGTAACCAGCCGGCGCCCAGCGTCTGCATGATGCTCATCAGCAGGCCGATAATCAGAAACGAGATCAAGGCGAGCGAACCGAGGTAGGCGCCGGTCGCGTGGCGGAGGAGAAATCGGTTCACCCTCTCTTTAAGCCGGGGATGATATCGATAGCTTGATTCCAGCTGCGCCAGCCCCTTGTCTACGAGGTAGTAACCAACGTGCATCTCAGGGTGCGGGTTGCCCGCTACCGCTGCCTCGGCCCCGCGCTTCGTGGCGTCTTCAGCTAGTTTCACCGCCGCGCGCGCGACTTCCAGTTCATCCGAGCGCGTTCGTTTGCAGATCCTTTCGACCACGTGACGGTAACGGTCGCGAGTTGCGAATTCCATCTTCGAATAGGCGCCAGACGGATCCTCGCCCAGCAGGGGTTCGATGAGGCTGACGCTTTCAAAGAAATCTCGCCAGTCGAGGGTCGAGAGGAGACGCATGCTGGTGATAATGTTGCCGACGGTCACCTGGGTCGCGGCCTGGCGCTGGTGTTCCGCGTGAATAGTCTGTTCGATGGTGAGGTGCTGACGGTGAAGTTGCTTTTCCAGGTACTCCATCACCGGCATTACCGCCGGATCCTGTTCGCGCAGCCGTTGCGTAAGTTGCACTACAAACGTCTGCGGAATCCGGTCACGTTTGCCGACCCGCTCCGCGACGAGGGGAATTAGCCCGGCAGGCTGACGCGAAGCGAGTTCCAGCAGCTTGTCGGCGAGTTTGTCAGCCTGGTCCCGTTCCTCGCGACCGCTGACAATGATTGTGGCCAGGCGGCGGAGATTTTCTACCAAGGCCAGACGCAGGGTGATCGCCACGGCCCAGAGCTCGCCGATGGAAAGCGGTGCCAGGGTTTGATAGGCGGCGATGA
>DATKIS010000096.1:0-11612 GCA_035543975.1 Pyrinomonadaceae bacterium | reverse complement strand
GCCCTGATCATCTGCAACATCGTGACGCCACAGTTTCTGTGGATTAAGAAGGTGCGCTCAAACCTGCTGGTCCTGTGGCTGATCTCGATCGTGGTCAGCATCGGCATGTGGCTGGAGCGTTTCGTGATTGTGGTGACCAGTTTGCACCGCGACTTTGTGCCGTCGTCCTGGGGTATGTATGAGACCAGCATGTGGGACTGGACCATGTTCATCGGCACGATCGGGTTCTTCTTTACGTTGTTGTTTTTGTTCCTGCGCTTCCTGCCCATGATCTCGATCTTTGAGATGCGTACGATCCTGCCGGAAGCGGAAGTGGATGAGTAGACGTAACGCAACCTGTTAGTTTGCGTGTGGTCGGCAGCGACGATTTTGGGATAGATGAGAAGTTTGACCTTGAGGGATTTGATTTAACGGATGAAAGCAAACTAACAGTTTGCTTTACAAAGTGGAGCAATGGCTGAAGACGATCCAAAAGAAGAAGCGTGGGAACACGATCTGGAAGACGCCGAGCCGCTTGAACACCGAGTGGTAGGGTTGAAGCATGGTCGGGGGCCGGACGTTCCGCCGCTCTACGGGATCATGGCCGAGTTTGATAATCCTACGGCGCTGGTCGCCGCCGCGCGCCGGACCCACGAAGCCGGCTACCGCCGCATCAATGGATATTCGCCGTACCCGATCGAGGAACTGGACGAGGCGATCGGCTTCACCCGGACCACCCTGCCATTGATAGTGTTGGCCGGCGGAATACTGGGCGGACTGGGCGGCTTCTTCATGCAGTATTGGATGGAAGTGATCGATTATCCGCTGAACGTTGGTGGCAAGCCTTACAACAGCTGGCCCGCGTTTATTCCGATAACTTTTGAGACTACGGTGTTGTGCGCAGCGTTCGCGGCCGTCCTGGGAATGCTGATGCTGAACAAGCTGCCGCAGCCGTACCACCCGGTCTTCAACGCCCCCAATTTTGCATTGGCCACCCGCGATCGCTTCTTCCTGGTCATTGAAGCAAACGATCCGAAGTTTGACTACGACGAAGCAACTCAGTTTATGAAGACGCTGGAAGCCCGAGACGTTTGTGATGTGGAAGTCTGAAAACAGAAGGCGGTAGGCAGTAGGCAGAAAGAAGTGCAGAGAACAACCAATACCGATCCTGGGTCAGTAGGCAGTCCATACGCAGCACGTGCCGCTTGCTGCCTTCTGCTTACTGCCTTCTGCCTTCTGGGCTCTGCTTGCCGCCGCGACATGCAGGACCAGCCGAAGATGAAACCCTATCGCTCGTCAGTGTTCTTCAGAGACGGACTATCGTCGCGGCCGCCGGTTGAGGGCACGATAGCTCGTGGATTTCTGAGGGAGGACACGGAGTTTTTCACCGGCAAGAAGGCTGGCAGGGCAAGCGCCACCACTGCGGGAACCGCGGCTCCGCCGGCGGGATCGCAGCCAACTTCAGCGAGCGGCGCGGCCCCCCAGGGCGCGGCTGCCTATCCGGATGATGTCGAGGTGTTTCCCATCCAGGTGACTAAAGAGACAGTACTACGCGGAAAAGAACGCTACGAGATCTTTTGTACGGCCTGTCATGGATTGACCGGCAATGGCGACGGCATGATCGTCAGGCGCGGCTTCCGGCGAGCAGCTTCGTTTAATGACGATCGCTTGAGACAGGCGCCAGTGGGCCATTTCTTTGACGCGATCACCAATGGCTGGGGCGCGATGCCCGGTTACGCTCCGCAGCTTTCGGCGCAGGATCGCTGGGCCATCGTGGCCTACATTCGTGCGTTGCAACTGAGCCAGGCGGCCCAGCAACCCTCAGCGAGTCCGGCCACCACAGCGTCGCCAACGCACACGCCACCAGCGGGAGGGCATCAGCAATGATAAGCGCCTCTTACGCGACACCGGAGGGTGTGAAACGTCTGCAACAGCGGGCGTTGATTGTCGGCCTGGTGTTTCTCGTGATTTTCGCGGTCGGGTTCTTCGTCAGCCGGGCGCAGTTTTTCCATTCCTACCTGTTCGCTTTTTCGTTCTGGGTGGGAATCTCGATCGGGTCGCTGGCGCTCCTGATGTTGCAACACCTCACCGGAGGCGGTTGGGGACTGGTAATTCGGCGCGTGCTCGAGGCGGCGACGCAAACGCTCCCGTTGATGCTGGTTCTATTCGTACCCATCGTGCTGGGCGCTCACTGGCTTTATCGCTGGACGGATGCGGAAGAAGTTGCCAGCCATCCAGTGTTGGCCGGGAAAGCGAAGTATTTGAATCTTCCTTTCTTCACCATCCGCGGCGTCATCTTCTTTGCGATTTGGATCACACTGGCGTTCTTCCTGAGGCGCTGGTCGAATCTTCAGGACCGGACGGCGGAGCGACAGTATGCGAAGCGCATGACGACGTTGGCCGGCCCGGGCATGGTGTTGATGGTTTTCGCGGTGACATTTGCTTCAATTGATTGGTTTATGTCGCTGGAGCCTGAATGGTACTCCACGATCTACGGCTTTATCTTTCTGGCTTCGTGGACGTTGAGCGCTCTGGCCTTTGTGGTGGCCGTGATGGCCGCTCTGGCCCGGCAGGAACCAATGAACCGGATTGTCGCTCAGATGCATTTCCACGACCTGGGCAAACTGCTGTTAGCGCTGGTTATGCTTTGGTCTTACTTTGCGTTTTCGCAGTTCCTGATTGTTTGGTCGGGAAATTTGCCCGAGGAAATTCACTGGTATCTGCCGAGAATAAAGGGCGCCTGGGGAGCAATGGCCCTGGTGGTGATAGTCCTGCATTTCGCTTTTCCGTTTCTGTTCTTATTGTCGCGCTCATTTAAGCGAAATGCCGGCAAGCTGGTAATTGTGGCGCTGTTGATTCTAGTGATGCGTTTGTTTGATTTGTTCTGGACGATTGTCCCGAGCTTCACCCACGAGCATTTTCACGTGAGCTGGATGGATATCGTGGCGCCGATCGGAATGGGAGGACTTTGGCTAGCCCTCTTTGCGCGGGCCCTGAGTCAGCGTCCATTGATTCCAATAAACGACCCGCAATATGAGTCGGTGCTCGAACAGAAGCACGCGCACGCGGGACACTAGCCAGGCTGGGAGCGCAGGCATCTTGCCTGCCGCTTTCGTGGCGACGTTGGTTGAGGCAGGCAAGACCTGCGCTCCGACTGAGAGTTTGCATTTGAAAATGACTAAGAACGGACACAACGGACATCGGAGTCACGGGCACGTTACGGAAACGCCTGACGTGTCACACATCAAAAATTTCGATGTGACTCACGAAACCAGCGACGTCAACGTCGGTGGCATCCTGAAGTTTGTCATTGGCTTGACGATATTTGGACTCATTGTCAACGTCCTGATGTGGGGAATGTTCAGGTTCTTCGACGAGCAGGAGCGGGCCAAGGAACCCCCTAAAGGACCGATGGCGATGTCGAAGGAAGAGCGTTTGCCGCCAGAACCGCGCCTCCAGGCTGCGCCGGGATTTGGCGTGAAGCTGGCGAACGGCCAGTGGGTGCCGCTCGATACCAGGGAACCGGAAGCAGAGTATCGAGTGCTGCTGGAGCAGTGGGAGCGCCAACTGTATTGCAGGCAGGAGACCGAGCACGCCGGCGAACACAAAACCGCCGATCATCCAGCCTGCATGCCAATCGACTCGGCGATCGATCAGTTGTTTGAAGGTGACGGCCTGCCGATGCGGGCAGCGACAAAGGATTCGGCCAATCCGGCGGAGATCTCTTTGCCGACAGCGGCGAGCTCAGGCCGAGTAACGGGATTTAAATGAAAGTAAGCAGTAGGCAAAAAGCAGTAGGCAGAAGGCAACGATCGGCGGGCGGCCTTTCGTGGCTTTGCCGCCGCACCTTGCGGAAAGGCTATGCCTTTCCGACACTCACCACCCGTGAACCTCGCGAGGCTACGCCTCGCGAGCCTTTCGGAGGCATAGCCTCCCACATTGTTTTAAACCTACCGGAAAGCCGTAGGCTTTCCGCAAGGTGCGGCGGCAAAGCCGCGGGTTCAGCGTCGGGCGTGGTGAGTGCTGCCTTCTGCCTACTGCTTTCTGCTTTCTACTTTTTGCCTACTGCCCACGGCCAACTCGTCCCCAAGGCGAACTCGCCGCTTTACAGTTCGCGGCCGTATGAGCCCCGCGCTCCGACTGGTTTGCCGCGCGCGCTGAATGGGGTCGGAATTGACCAGAAACTGAATGAGCAGTTGCCGCTCGACCTGGTATTTCGGAATGAGCAGGGCGAGGAAGTAAAACTCGGCAGCTACTTTGGCAAGAAGCCGGTGGTGTTGTCGCTGGTGTATTACCAGTGCCCAATGCTTTGTAACCAGGTGCTGAATGGCATGGTCACCGCATTCAAGGTAATGGCCTTCAAGCCCGGCGAGGAGTTTGACGTTGTTACCGTCAGTTTCGATCCGCGCGAAACTCCAGCGCTGGCTGCGGCCAAGAAGAAGACCTACGTCGATTACCTGCCCGAAGCAAAACGCGCGGGTGCCGCGAGTGGCTGGCATTTTCTGACAGGCGATGAAGCGAACATCAAGCGGATCACCGATGCGGTGGGCTTTCGTTATCATTACGACCAGGCGACCGAGCAATTTGCGCACGCGAGCGGAGTCTTTGTGACGACCCCGCAGGGTAAGTTGGCGCGCTACTTCTATGGCATCGAGTATGCCCCACGCGACCTGCGCCTCGGCCTGATCGAGGCCGCGGACAACAAGATTGGTTCGCCGGTCGATCAGCTCCTGCTCTATTGCTTTCATTACGACCCGGCCACCGGAAAGTATGGCGCCGCCGTCATGAACCTGATTCGGGTGGCTGGAGTGGTAACGGTGATAGGCATCGTCGGTTTGTTGTTCATGTTGAAGCGACGCACGGCGAAGCGGATTCATTTGCCGGCCGGAGGCGCCGCCTAGATTTTTATGCAGACGACCTGGATTCCATTTGTGCCGCCCAGCGCTTCCACCCTTTCGGGCAACGTGGACGCACTCTATTTTTATCTTTCGGGCATCACCGTCTTCTTTTCGCTGCTGATTGGCGGCGTGCTGACTCTTTTCGTGATCAAGTATCGGCGGCGATCTCCATTTGAGATTCCCCGGCCGATTGCCGGTTCGCATAAGCTGGAAACGCTCTGGTCAGTTATCCCATTCGTCATTGCGATGAGCATGTTTGCCTGGGGAGCTCAGCTCTACTTCCAGATGTACCGGCCGCCGCAAAACGCCGCAGAGATTTATGTGGTGGGCAAACAATGGATGTGGAAAATTCAGCACTCTACTGGGCAGCGGGAGATAAACGAGCTTCATGTTCCCGTCGGCCGGAAGATAAAACTGATCATGACCGCGGAAGACACGATTCATGACTTCTATATCCCCGCTTTCCGGATCAAGGCTGACGTGTTGCCGGGCAGATATACAACGCAATGGTTTGAAGCGACCACTCCCGGAACCTACCATTTGTTTTGTGCTGAGTATTGCGGGATGAATCACTCGGGGATGATTGGTTCGGTGATTGTCATGCAACCGACCGAGTTTGATAACTGGCTGAGCGGAAATGTCGCCCAGCAATCGCCGGCCGTCGCCGGCGAGCAGCTCTTCCAGTCCCTCGGTTGTGTTTCCTGTCACGGGGCCAACGGGGAGGGTGGCCGCGGACCCGGGTTGGCCGGTCTCTTCGGGCGGCAAGTGTTCCTGACCAACGGCCAAACCCTGATAGCCGATGAAGGATACGTGCGCGAATCCATTGAGAACCCAAGCGCCAAGCTGGTCACCGGGTTTGGCCCGATCATGCCAACGTTTCAGGGGCAGGTAACACCCGAACAGTTGATTCAGATCATGTCGTTTATTAAGTCGATGCGGAGCACCGGGGCGACGCAGCCGGTTTCGACATCAACAGCGGCGGCACCCAGCCCAGCAGCACCGACTCCGAGAGCGCAGGTTCCGGCAGCTTCTCCAGTTAATCCGTAGGTAGCTGGCGGCAAGAATTATGAAAGCAGTAGAAACATTCGAAACTCCATCGGCGGCGCGGGTGAACTACATCAACGCGCAGTATGGCCTCAGGTCGTGGCTGCTGACGAAAGACCACAAACGCATCGCGCTGCTGTATCTCGGCTCGATCTCGTTTTTCTTTTTCATCGGCGGGCTCTACGCGATGTTCATCCGGCTGGAGCTGCTGACTCCGCAAGGCGATCTGCTCTCGTCGACAACTTATAACAAGGTCTTTACCCAGCACGGGATCATCATGATCTTCTTTTTCCTGATCCCGTCGATACCTGCAACCCTGGGCAATTTCCTGGTGCCCATGATGATCGGGGCCAAGGATCTGGCGTTCCCGCGCATTAATCTGCTCAGCTGGTACATCTATCTGCTGGGCGGAATTATAACGATCTACGCCCTGCTCGCCGGCGGTGTCGACACGGGTTGGACCTTCTACGCGCCCTACAGCACCACCTTTTCAAACTCTTATGTGATAGCCACGGGTCTGGGGATCTTCATTAGCGGCTTCTCGTCGATTCTGACCGGCCTGAACTTCATCGTCACGATTCATACGATGCGGGCCCCGGGGATGACCTGGTTCCGGATGCCGTTGTTTATCTGGTCCCACTATGCCACTTCGCTGGTAATGATTCTGGGTACCCCGGTCGTAGCCATCACTATCCTGCTGCTGGCTTTCGAGCGACTGACCCATGTGGGGATTTTTGATCCCGCGTCTGGCGGCGATCCGGTACTGTTCCAGCACCTCTTCTGGTTCTATTCGCATCCGGCGGTTTACATCATGGTCTTGCCCAGCATGGGCGTGGTCAGCGAGCTGATCGCAAACTTCTCGCGCAAGAACATCTTCGGCTATACGTTTGTCGCGTTTTCCAGTTTGGCGATCGCGGTCTTCGGCTTCCTGGTTTGGGGACACCACCTGTTTGTGGCTAGCCAGTCGGTCTATGCAGGATTGGTCTTTTCATTCCTGAGTTTCGCTGTGGCGATCCCTTCCGCGATTAAGGTCTTTAACTGGACGGCCACTCTCTACAAAGGTTCTATCTCCTATGACACGCCCATGCTCTACGCGCTGGGCTTCATTGGATTGTTTACGGTCGGCGGCATGACCGGACTTTTCCTGGCGGCGCTGGCGATCGACGTCCACGTCAGCGACACCTATTTCATCGTCGCGCACTTCCACTACATCATGGTTGGCGGCGCGCTCTTCGGTTACCTGGGCGGGCTGCATTACTGGTGGCCAAAAATCAGTGGCCGCATGTATCCCGAGGGCTGGGGCAGGTTTTCGGCGCTGGTGATATTTGTCGGGTTCAACCTGACGTTCCTGCCGCAGTTTGTGGCTGGTTATCTGGGAATGCCCCGGCGCTACCATGCTTACCCGCCGGAGTTTCAAGTGTTCAATGTGCTGTCGTCGGCGGGTGCCTCGATTCTCGGCGTAGGATTGTTGATCCCGTTGATTTATCTGGTTTGGTCGATGCGGTATGGCAAGCGAGCCGAGGCGAATCCATGGCATTTGCCGGGACTGGAGTGGCGCACCGCTTCGCCGCCCCCGACCGAGAATTTCCTGACTACCCCAATCGTTACCTGGGAAGCCTATGAATTTGCGCCGCCGGAGGAAACTCAGGTGGTCGGGATTCGCGAGGCAGCGCGGCTGGATGAGGCGGACGTAGTCATCGACGGCCGACCGTGAGGGGGAAGCGGGAGGCAGGAGCAGGAGGCAGGAGGCAGCAGCAGGCAGATTTCAGACCTGAGATTATTTTCAGATCTCAGATTTTAGATCTCAGATCTCAGATGGTGTGAGTCTGAATGGAGAAGAGAGTGGCAGCAGACGTAACAGCAGAACATGAGCACGGCCATCCGGCGCTGCAGCACCATTTTGAGAACATGGAGCAGCAGCGGGAAGCCGGTACGCTGGGAATGTGGGTATTTCTAGTTACCGAAATCATGTTCTTCGGCGGCATGTTCTTCTCGTACACGCTCTACCGGACAAAGTTTCCCGAGGCCTTTGCCTCAGCCAGTAACCACCTCGACCTGACGCTCGGCGCTGTCAATACCGTCGTCTTGATTCTCAGTAGTTTGACGATGGCTCTGGCTGTCTACAGCGCGCAGACCGGCAAGCGTCGCAACCTGATCATCTGTCTGACCCTGACTATCCTGCTGGGCCTGGCCTTCCTGGGAATTAAGACAGTCGAGTATCGCGACAAGTATGTCGACAACCTCATCCCCGGGCAGTTAATCCCCGGACACCCGTTCAATCCTGCCGTGCAGGAACACGGAACTCCCTACGACAAGCACAAACTGCATCTCATTGGCGGCGCCACCGTCAAAAACGTCGAGATGTTTTATTGGATCTACTTCATGATGACCGGCATGCATGCGGTGCACATGATAATTGGGATTGGCATAATGCTGGTGCTGCTTTATTGGGCCTGGAAAGGGAAGTACGGACCTGAGTATCACGCCCCGATCGAGATCTCCGGGTTGTACTGGCACTTTGTTGACATCATCTGGATTTTTCTGTTCCCGTTGCTCTATTTATTGGGGCGGCACCTGGAACACGGAGGGTGATGTCGGAACCACCCGCTTTAGCGGGCGGCAAGTACTCAAATGAGCGAACACATCGTTTCAATCAAAGTTTACCTGGTGATCTTTCTCGCCTTGATGGTGGGGACGGCGCTGACTGTGTGGGCGGGCCTTCAGGACTTCCCCGGGCAATTGAATGTGATTGTGGCCATGACGATTGCCGTCGTTAAAGCCACGCTGGTCGTGCTCTACTTCATGCACGTTCGCTACAGCTCGAGACTAATCTGGTTGGTGTTCACCGCGGCGCTATTCTGGCTGGGAATTCTCTTCGCCCTGACGTTCAGCGACTACTGGACCCGAGGCTGGCTGCCGATTAACTAGACGACCCTGACGAATCCGTTGTGCGTATTTTCGCCCGCAAAGTTGGCAATCTTCAGTCCGCGAAGGGGACGAGTGAAAGTAGCCCAGCACTTCAGTGCTGGGTGGTCGGTTCCGGCGAGGTCGGAGTCCGTGAAACGGACGACTGATCGATTCCTGGCAGCCCCAAATCCAAAACCTTTGCGATTCAGCCGTCCGTTCCACGGACTCGCGGTTTCAGGTCTACCTGATCCCACCGATAAATCGATGGGCTATTTTCATTCGTCGGCTTCGCCGACTTTTCGGGCAATGCTGCTCGACCCTAAAATAAGCTCTCAATTAACTCCTGCCTGGTACAGCTTTGAATCTTTCACCACAATCAGTCCGTGACAGACCGGACATTCCAATCTAATCGTGGCATCCGAAGTCTTGATCGGTTCTCCGCAATGAGGACACGGTCCGTTCACGTCGCTTTGCTTAAACTGGTCCCGCATCATGAAGAGCGGCACCGCCAAGCCGGCGATTATGAGCGGAATGCCGAAGACCATGCCCAGGATTGTGCCTTCGCCCAAAGTTAGGCTGATGACCAGCCCGGCGATGAAGAGGACCAATCCGAGAGTAATCGCAAAAGAAAAGCTGTACGCTCGATCAAAGGTCTTTCCTGGTTTCGAGGTTGCGGGTTCCTGAGTGCTCATTTAGGTATTCTCCCCAATGGCTTTTTTGATATGTGGACTTTTACTCGCCCGGTCAATTCTTGTCAACGTCGTTGACCGACCGTATACCGTAGAGCGAAGACCTCGGTCTTCCGTCGCCCGTCTTCGGTCTCTGGCTTTTCCGTCTTTTGGACATTAGACTGCGCATCGCTATAATCACCGTTTCCTATGATGACTACAAAAACTGACACAAACACCAGGACCCCATTCGAGAATTGGCTGCACCAGCATGGCGACGAAGCCTGGGCTGCTACCCTAACCACCCTGTTGCGCTCGATTCATGAAGTCGACAAGAACGCCACCCAAATTTGGTTTGCCTTCTATCCGATTTCACTGTTTCAGGCTTTTCAACAGGCAGACGACGCGGATGAACTAGCCCGCCAGCTGCTGATGAAGGGCGTCTATCCCCTCAGAGAGCAGATCGATTCTTCCCACAAATTCCTCTATGGGCATCGTTATTGGCCGGAAGTCAAAAAGGCGGTCGAGTCGTTTGCCGCAGGCTACCAGACTGGTGACACCTCGCTGTCGGATCAGATATTGAAAGTTGCCGGTGACAGCGCGCGGGCGGCTGGAGTTGACCAGTCACTGTCGATTGGCATCACTGCGGTAGCTTTCATGACCTTACAGCAAGTGGGGCTGGACGCTTTCGCGGCCGCCAAGGGCGAAATGCTGCTTGATCGAAGAGTAGCGAAGCGATCGCCCGACCAGGTGCTGCAAGCTCGCGCAGTGGACGATAGCCAGGGTTTCCTGGGTTTCCTGAGGACGATCGATAAGAAGTGGACTATCACTTACGACGAGTCGGACGAACGGGCTCGTTACAAGATGAACCACGATCAGGATATGGCCTGGGGCGCAGCCGACGACCGCACGCGCAATTGGCGTGAGATCGACCCCCGACGTCCCGAAGGTCCAATTCCGGTTGAATGCCGGTCGGCATCCTGTGGCACGTGTTGGGTGGGAGTTCTCGGCGGCGCCGACAAGCTGTCTGACGTGGCGGCGCGTGAGGGTAAACAGATTAAAGACTTTGGCTACATCGATACGACCGAACCCAAGCCGCTCATCCGCCTGGCTTGTCAGGCGAAAGCAATGGGCGCGGTCTCAATCGTCATTCCGCCCTGGAATGGTGTGTTTGGGAAATATTTGAAATCAAGAAAAGAGACCGGCGCGGATGAGAGCGCGTAAAGTCAGAGCGCGGTAGGAACCTTTGCTAAGCAACTGTGGCTAACTTCTCTACCTGGGAATCAACGGTTTCGATGATGGCCTGAATGGAATCGACTTCTGATTCCTCAAAATACGCTTCGCCGCATTGGCCACAAACCCAGGCAGGGATCTTGTCAAGTACGAGATGAGCCGTTCCGATCCACATGAAAGGGGCAGTGGCCCTTTCCATCAAGCCCTGACAGTGAATGCATTTCATCGCTTAGTCCTCACTTTGAAATCATCTGACCATTCGTCTGGCTCTGGTAGTCACCAGTCTAATAGGCTTGACTGCGGTATTATACCGTGATGTCCCAGTCGAATTCTCCTCTTCCCGAGAGTAAGGCAAACGTTTCACCCCTGCTGTTTGTCATAGCGGCAGCCGTGCTTTGGAGCACTGGCGGCCTCTTCATTAAGTGGACCTCACTTTCCGGACTGGAGCTTTCCTTCGGCCGCTCGCTGATGGCGGCGATCACGGTAGCGATCTTTACCAGGCACGAAGGCTTCGGGCTAAACAAAGTCACCGCCCTGGCCTCGGTGCTTTATGCAGCTCTGCTTCTGCTTTTCGTACTGGCAACGAAAGAGACCACGGCAGCCAACGCGATCTTTCTGCAGTACACCGCGCCGGTTTACCTGCTCATCCTCGAGCCCCTCATCTACAAAGAGAAGTTTCGCCGGCGGGATCTGATAGTGGTGACCGCTTGCGTTATCGGCATGTCGCTCTTTTTTGTCGGCAAGCTGCGGCCGCAGGACGTGACCGGTAATCTGTTGGCGCTCGCTTCAGGTCTTTGTTTCGCCTGTTATTTCCTCTTGCTGCGTCATTCGACCTCGCGTTCCGTCAATCGGGCATCTTCGGTGATCTACGGCAACCTGCTGC
>DATKIS010000095.1:0-3793 GCA_035543975.1 Pyrinomonadaceae bacterium | reverse complement strand
GCGGATCATGCCGGTTTCCAACGCAAGTTTCACTTGATCAAACAAGCAAACAAGGCAGCCCTGGCGGAGGTCATTAAGGAAACCACCGGTATCGTGGTCAATCCGGCATCCTTGTTCGATGTGCAGGTCAAACGAATGCATGAATACAAGCGGCAACTACTTAACGTGCTGCAGATCGTTCACGAGTACTTCAGGCTCATTGAAGACGATCAGCCAATCCTCGTACCTCGCACCTACATCTTTGCCGGCAAGGCCGCACCAGGTTATTGGGCAGCCAAACAGGTCATCAAGCTAATCAATAGCGTCGGGAAAGTAATCAACTCGGACCGCCGCGTGGATAATCTCATCAAGGTTGTCTTTATTCCTGATTATCGCGTCTCGCTGGCCGAAAAGATTATTCCGGCCGCCGATCTGAGCCAGCAGATCTCCACTGCCGGCAAAGAAGCTTCCGGCACCGGCAACATGAAGCTGTCCATGAATGGAGCGCTCACCATCGGCACCCTCGATGGAGCCAACATCGAAATCATGGAGGAGGTCGGCGAAGAGAACATCTTCATTTTTGGCTTGAAGACTGAGGAGGTGCAGCAGATGGTCGCTGCGGGTTCCTACAATCCGCGAGCCTATTACGAACAGAATTTCTACACCCGGCGCGTACTTGATTCGTTGAAATCGAATCGATTCTGTCCGGATGAACCAGGACTGTTTCAGGGGATCTACGACTCGCTCCTCCAACGCGACGAATACTTTCTGCTGGCTGATTTACCAGGCTACATCGAAGCCCAGCAAGAAGTTGGTAGAAACTTCTGCTCACGTAGCTCATGGCAGCGCAAAGCGATCCTGAATGTTGCACGGATGGGGAAATTCTCCAGCGACCGCACCATCACCGAATACGCAAATCAGATCTGGGACTTGAAATCCAGTAAGGACTAAACGAAATGATCCCCACCCCTTCCTCTCTTGACTACGCGATCAGCGCGTCATTTAACCAGATGGCGCAGCAGTCGGCGACTCTGAACCGCTTCCTCGACTTTATTGCGGTGACCCATCCGCTCAAGGGCGGACTCCTGATGCTGGCTGTGTGGTGGCTATGGTTCAACAAACGCGGCGATAACGAAGCCCGCCACACGTCACTTCTGTGTACGCTGGTGGCTGTCCTGAGCAGCGTGTGTTTGGCCAAAGTTATTACGTTCGTTACCCCCTTTCGGGTCCGGCCGCTTTTCAATCTTCAGCTTGCTTTACAGTCGCCCGTGGGCGTCGACGCAAGCCATCTCGATAAGCTTTCTTCGTTTCCCAGCGACCACGCAAGTTTGTTTATTGCGTTGGCGATTGGCTTCTTCTATGTATCGCGTCGCATGGGTTGGGTCAGTCTAGTCTACTCGGTAATCTTTATCTGTTTGCCGCGCGTGTTTCTGGGATTTCACTTTCTGTCCGACGTTATCGTCGGTGGCGCGATTGCGGCCGCGTGTGTCTTCATCGCGCAGAAGCCGTTCGTGAGCAACAAGGTAAACCGCCTTGGTATGGGCTGGCTCCGACTTCATCCAGCATCCTTTTATTGCGCCCTTTTCTTTTGTAGCTATCAAATCGTCAACCAGTTTGACGAAGTGCGGGCGGCTGGCCGCTTGTTTGTCGCCCTCTTGAAAACCACGATTACCACTGCGTAACGACTCATGAAGACCAGCGAACGCGAATCACTATTGACGGCCATCGGTCCGGAGTTTGAAATCACGCGCGGCCATCCGTTGCCTTTCGGGGCCACGGTCATGCGCGGCGGAATTAACTTCTCGGTCTTTTCCAGCACCGCCACTATGGTCCATCTGGTGCTCTTCGAAAGTGGCAGACCGGAACCGGTGGTTGAGTTTCCGCTCGACCCGCGTTACCACCGCACCGGCGACGTTTGGCACCTGTTCACAAAAACGCTGAATTCCAACATTGAGTACGGCTATCGAATGGATCGTTCCGACAATGAGGCGCCACAACTTCATCGCTTCGACCAACAGGTGGTTCTGCTGGATCCTTACGCCAAGTCGCTGACAACTGGATTCTGCTCAACTGGTGAGGTTGAAAAAAACGCCAGTTCGACTCACCTGATTACAGTTCCCCGTCGCTGTAAAGTAACGGACAACGAGTTTGACTGGGGCTTTGAACAGCCCCTGAACTACCACTTGGCCGATTCAATTATCTATGAAGTCCATGTCAAGGGCTTTACTCGTCAGGCCACGGTTGCGCATCCCGGCACCTTCCGCGGATTAATTGAGCGCATTCCCTATCTTCAGGAACTTGGGATTACGGCCGTTGAGCTAATGCCGGTAACCGACTTCGATGAGGACCTGCCTCGCGTCAACCCCTTGACCGGCGAAAGACTGAAAAACTACTGGGGTTATCACCCGGTCTCTTTCTTCGCGCTCAAAGATTCCTATGCGTCGAATGGCGAACCAATCCGCGAATTCAAAGAGATGGTCAAAGCTCTGCACGATGCCGGAATTGAAGTCATACTCGACATGGTCTTCAACCACACCGCCGAAGGTGATCAAAATGGGCCTACTCTGAGTTTTCGCGGCCTCGACAATCAAACTTACTATCTGATTGATCCGATAACGGGCGACTACCACAACTACTCGGGCTGCGGGAATACGCTCAACTGCAATCACCCGGTTGCCAGAGATTTGATTCTCGACTCACTGCGCTACTGGGTAACAGAGATGCACGTAGACGGTTTCCGATTCGATTTGGCTTCGATTCTGGGCCGCGGGCGCGACGGCTCGGTGTTAGCGAATCCCCCGCTGTTGGAAAGAATCGCCGCGGATCCGGTGCTGGCAAACGTAAAGCTAATTGCTGAAGCCTGGGATGCGGCTGGACTCTACCAGGTCGGGTCCTTTCCACATTGGGGCCGCTGGGCCGAATGGAACGGAAAGTTTCGTGACGACGTGCGCCGCTTTGTTAAAGGCGATGACGGAATGGTTTCAGCACTGGCCACCCGCCTCACCGGCAGTGCTGACCTTTATCAGGGCAGCGGCCGCGCACCTTTTCATAGCATCAACTTCGTGACCAGCCATGACGGATTCTCGCTTGCCGATCTGGTGGCTTATAACCACAAGCACAATGAGGCAAACGGCGAGCACGGGCGCGACGGGGACAACGACAACCATAGTTGGAACTGCGGTGCAGAAGGACCGTCGTCGTCCGCAGAAGTAAACCGGCTGCGACTCATCCAGATGAAGAACCTGGCCGCTTTGCTGCTGCTTTCACAAGGCGTGCCGATGATGCTCGGGGGCGATGAGATAGGCCGTTCTCAAGGTGGTAACAATAATACTTACTGCCACGATAATGAGTTGAACTGGTTTGACTGGAACCTGCTCGAGGTCAATGCCGAACTGTTCCGATTCTTCAAGTTACTCATTCAATTCCGCAAAAGGCATGCGGCCCTAAGACCAAGGGCTTTTGGCAAAGACAGCGAACCAAATGCACCAAAAATCAGCTGGCACGGACTGCAGCCTTTTCAGCCGGATTGGTCAGCCGGTTCACATAGCATTGCGATGATGATTAGCGGCGACCCGAACAATGATGATCTTCTGATCATCGCCAACGCTCATTGGGAGTCGCTGCAGTTTTGGTTGCCGACGTGCCAAGAAGGCCGCCGGTGGCACCGCTTTGCCGATACCTCGCGAGAGTCGCCCTCGGATATCTGCGAAATCGGCGAGGAATCAGACCTGGGCAGCGAACACCTGCAGACCGTGGCGGCTCGGTCCCTGATCGTACTCGTAGCTAAGGACGCATAGCGGCCTTAAACCTCTTG
>DATKIS010000094.1:0-5810 GCA_035543975.1 Pyrinomonadaceae bacterium | reverse complement strand
AAGAACCCACCAGAAATTACGCCGCGCCTGGTCGGGACAATCGCAACCCTCCGCGCCATCGGGGGTCTTACCGCTGAGAACAGATTCTAATCTTGGAAGATGAAATCTCCCGCACGGCATCGATCGCCGGCGCGAAGGTCTTGCGCAAGTCGATCTCATCGCTCGACCCGAGCGACTGCTTCACGGCCAGGGTGAAAGCGTTCTTCAGTTCCGTGCCGAAATTGATCTTCGCAATCCCACTAGAGACGGCACGTCTGAGGAGTTCTTCGGGCACGCCCGAGCCACCGTGCAGGACGAGCGCCGCTCGTTGGCCCACGGCGTCGCGTATGTTCCGGAGCCTGTCGAAGTCGAGCCGCACGTCGCCCTTGTAGAAGCCGTGCGCAGTGCCGACGGCGACAGCCAGCGCGTCAACGCCGGTCAACTCCACGAAGCGCGAAGCGTCTTCAGGGCGCGTGTAGAAGCGCGCGATGTCGCCCTCCTCTTCGTTGTGCGCGACATGCCCCAACTCGCCCTCGACCGAGACTCCAGCTGCGTGGGCCATCGCGACGACGCGGCCAGTCAACTCGGCGTTCTCTTCGAAGGGCAGTTTCGAGCCGTCGATCATCACCGAAGTGTAGCCGGCACCAACGCATCGCTCAGCAAGCTCGTAGCTCGCTCCGTGATCCAGGTGTAGGGCGACGGGCCGCTCTATTTCCTCGGCGGCGGCGCGCGCCATCGCCACAACCATCCTCATGCCGAGATAGCGTATGGTCGACTCGGTGGTTTGCAGGATGATGGACGCGCCACACTCATTAGCGGCACGGATGTGGCCCATCAGCGTCTCGGCGTTGTAGAAATTGAGCGCGGCCACGGCGCGGGCTTCTTGCCGCGCGGCATCGAGGAGTTCCCGGCTGGGCACGAGCGCGCGCTCGGGCATGCTCGTGCTGTCTAATTGTTCGCTCGTTTTTGCCATGACCCCTATTGCCCCTCGCCCGCGTTTTACCTAAGTCGCACCGGTGGGCGGGGCCCACCTCTAAACGAGCGTGACAGAAAACGTTTCAGTCCAGCCCTGTCAGGTTGGTTGGCCGTGCCGCCGGCCTTCAGTGTAGAGAGCGCGCCGCAGGCATTGCCGGAACGAAGGCATTCTTCGAGCGGCTGGCCCTTAAGGAAAGCCGAGACGAAGCCTGCGGCAAAGCTATCGCCCGCGCCGGTCGTGTCCAGCGCGTCAACCTTGAAGCCTGGGACGGAAGCGACCTGGCCATCCTTGATCGCCACTGCCCCCTTCGGCCCGAGTTTAATTACCGCGCAGGGAACACGTGCGCTCAATGCCTTCAGCGCGCCACGCGCGCCTTTCTGTTTGGTAAGTTGAAGCGCCTCCGTCTGGTTGAGGAAGAAGATGTCTGTGTGCGTAAGCACGTCCCAAATATCGTCTGCCCACGAGCTGGTCGGGTCGGAGTTTGGATCGAATGATGTAGTCAACCCCTGTGCGTGCGCCTCCTCGAAGATGCGCGGGAATGAGGCGCGTAAGCCGTGCTGTAGGAAGTAGGAGGTCAGATGCAGATGACTCTTTCCCTTGAGGAGAGGCATCCTGACATCATCGTATTTGAGCGTTGAAATGGTCCCGAGGTAGGTGACGAGCGCGCGGTCTTTGCGCGTGCTGAGCGCCAGCGTGATGCCGGTCTTCTCTTTTGAGTCGCGCAGGACATGGCGGGTTGAGATACCTATGTTGCGCAGCGCTGCCAGACAGAAATCGCCGAAGTCGTCGCGGCCCACCTTGCTGATGAAGGTTACTTCGTGGCCCAGCCGGGCCACGCCACTGGCAAAGATGGCCGACGCGCTCCCCAGGGTAAGCTGGAAATCTTCGGCAAGAATTTCCGCCCCGAGCCTCGGTGTCTCAGTCAAACCCGTCGCTACCGCATCGACATTCAACTCGCCGATGACAACAATACTGCCGTCAATCGCTGCCCTGTGTCTCATCAAGATTGACTATTTAGTTTCGAATTTTTACGATAAATTTCGATTGGGGGGCCGGATTGTAGTACAGCGCGAAAACAATTGTAAAGCTGCTATATTGCGCAAAAAAGGGGTGGGTAGTTCTATCAAATTCAGGTAGAAGGCACAATAAATATGGACGAATTGAGCAAACTGCTGGCGCTCCCCGAAGCCCAGAAAAGGTCGAGTGGCCTAATCCACACCCCACGCGAGATTCAACAGCAACCCGCCACCTGGCGCCGCAGTTACCAGGAATTTTGCGTGCGCGCGGGGGAGGTGCAGGGCTTCCTCGCCGATGCTGGAGTGACGGAAGGCGATGGCGAGCGCGCGAGTGTCTACTTAATCGGTGCAGGCACGTCCGACTACACTGGACGCGCGTTGACCTCGCTGCTGCGACGGCGGTGGGGGTGTGAAGTGCAGGCTGTCCCGAGCACGGATCTGTTAACCAATCTCGACGAATACATTATCCCCGGCCGTGCCTACCTATGGGTTTCCTTCTCTCGGTCGGGAGACAGCTCGGAGGGAGTTGCGGTCATAGAGGCCGCGCTGGAGCGTTATCCTGAGATTCATCACTTAATCATCACCTGCAACCGCGCCGGTCGAATGGCCACCGACTTCAATCTACGCGCAAACGTCTTATGTCTCGTCCTCGACGACGCGGTGAACGACCGAGGGCTGGCGATGACCAGCTCATTCTCAAACATGGTCGTTACCGGGCACTGCCTGGCGCACGTCAACGCCTTGCCGGCTTACGGTGATCTCGTTGAAGAGTTAGCCGCGAACGCAGAGGGGTTCACGTCCAAAGCCGCAGACATGGCGGCGCGACTTGCGTCCGCGGGGTTTACAAAGTTTTGTTTCCTCGGTACAGGGCCACTCAAAGCAGTGGCGGTCGAGTCGGCGTTGAAGGTTCTCGAGCTGACAGCCGGCGGGTTTTATACGTGGGCCGAGTCGTTTCTCGGTGTCAGGCACGGACCGCTGTCGGCGGTTGACGAAGAGACTCTGATCGTCGGTTTCATCTCCGGCGATGTGCGGCGCCGGAGCTATGAGCTTGACCTCCTCAGGGAGATTAAGAAGAAGCGCCTTTGCGGAAAGCTCGTCGCGGTATCGCCGGGAGAGGCGTTGGACGCGGACCTGGCTGATGAGAACCTTTCGTTGAGCAGCGCAGTGACGGTTGAGGATCTCTACAGGCCTCCTCTCGACGTGATCTTCGGACAGCTCTGCGGGCTTTTCTCGTCGTTGGAGCGAGGTTTGATGCCCGACACGCCCAGCCCGAAAGGAGCCATAAATCGGGTGGTGACTCAGGTGCAGATTTACTAGTGCGGCTTCGCCGCTGCGGCGGCGGCCCCGATGCGCCTCTTCGCTTCTGCGAGTAGCGCCGCCTTGATTTGCGGGGATGGATCGGCGCTGACTGTCTCGGCCCTAACCGCTACGCGACGAGGCATCAAACGCTCCTGTCCCGGCGTTGAAACGCCGGGCTAAACTCATACCGACGCTATGCGTCGAAGACACTTGATCAGACCCCCTTGAGTTTGTCGGTGCGAACCAGACAACAAACTAATCAGACTCTACAGACTGTAACTCACATCAGCGTGACGATTGCATTGCGTTGTGTGCGGCGCCGAGCGCGCCTGCTGTCGGGCCGAGCGCAGCCGGCACCACGCGGACGCCCTGGCCCAACGGCCTCCACTCCATAACGTCGAGATATTGGCTGAGTGGGTCGAACAGTGCCGCACCGGCGCGAGCGATGCCGCCGCCGATGATAACCACCTCAGGGTCGAGCACGTTGATCATGGAAGTGACGGCGCACGAGAGCTGGTAGATTGACCGGAGCCAGACGCGTGAAGCGTTTGCGTCTCCGGCGAGATGCGCGGCAACGAGTTGCTCGGTCGAATGGAAGAGACCGCTTGAGCGTTTCGCGAGAGTGCGATTGCCGACCGCTTCTTCGAGCGTGCCGGGAATGCCGAGGCTGTCGGGTTCGCCATCCGCGTCGAGGCAGATGTGACCGATGTGTCCGCCGCGGCCCAGGTGCCCCGTGAGCAGTTGGCCGCCGCTGAGCACGGCGCCCCCTACGCCAGTGCCGAGTGTAAGCATCACGGCGTCGCGGGCACCCGCGGCTGCTCCCTTCCAGGCCTCGCCGAGCAGCGCGGCGTGCGCATCGTTTAGTAATTCAACTTTGCGCTTTGACTGAAGATATTCAACCCAGTCGAAGCCTTGCAGAGATTCGAGGTGTCCGCTGACGGAGGCCATCGAGCGACCATCGAGCGCGACCATGCCCGGCGACGCGATGCCGACCCACGCGGGCCGTTGCCCAACCCGGTCCTCAATCGTTGTTATCTGGTCGCGGACGCGACTGGCCCATGCGCCGCCGTCGCCGTCGTCCTGCGTCTCGGCATCCGACTGGCCCAATACCTCGCCCGATTCATTGACGGCGACCGCCTTAATATTCGTGCCGCCGAGGTCAATGCCAACCGCGTATTCCATAAGTTCACTCGAAAGAGTTGATGTCGAGTCCAGCCCGCGGGAGCGGGCGACAGCATAAAGCCTGGGGTGGGGCGCAGCGGAACCCCAGGTTGACGATCAGTATGAAGACTCGAGCGCGCGAAGCGTGCGACAGCGCAAACGTCGCAGTTCACTGATGATGAATCGGCTGCCGCCCACTCCGCGGGCTCTGCCTTGAAATGCCAACAATCCTGGGGTTCCGCGTCGCTCCACCCCAGGCTTTATGCTGTCGCCTGCTCCGCAGGCTGGCTTTTTTCCCCAGCGAGCTTAGAAACACGACACGAAACTTGGCGGTACCAAGCGCCTGCCTCCGCTAACGCGCCCACTGCTCACATCACAAATCGATGCACACCTGAACCTGGGCGAAGACGGCGTCGACAATGCGCTGGGCCTTCTCATCCGTCTCAGCTTCGGCCACTACCCGGACGATAGGCTCTGTGTTTGAGCCCCTGACGAGGAACCAGCCGTCAGGCAACGTTACTTTCACTCCGTCGCGCGTATCTGTCGGGTAAGCGGCGTAGCTGTGCTTGATCATCTTCAGCACTTCTTTGATCTTGTATGAGGGGCAGAGCGTCTTCGCCTTAATCATCCGATAACGGGGGAGCGTCTCGAGTATTTGAGAGACCGTTTGTCCTGATTCCGCGAGCAGATGGAGGACGAGCGCCATGCCAACGAGGCTGTCACGCGCGAAGTTCACTCGCGGGTAGATGACGCCGCCATTGCCTTCTCCTCCAATCACAGCCCCGACGCGCCTCATCTCGTCCGTGACGTTTACTTCGCCAATCTTCGACTCGAAGAGCTCGCACCCGAATCGCTCGGCAACACCCTTGAGCGCAGTCGTCGTGGAGAGGTTAGCGACTACCGGGCCGGGCTCGTGGCCCAGCGCGTAGAGCGCCGCGAGCACGAGCGTGTAGTCTTCACCGATGGGCACGCCGTGTTCGTTAACCACCGCCAGGCGGTCGGCGTCCATGTCTTGCGCGAAGCCCAGATCGGCTTTGTGTTCCCTGACCGCTTCACAAAGCGCGCCGAGATTTTCCGGGATCGGCTCGGCGGCGCGCGGGAACAGTCCATTTGGCGTGACGTTGATTGCGAAAACTTCAGCGCCGAGCGCCTCAAGCAGGCGTGGCCCGACTAACGATCCGGCGCCGTTGCACGAATCGATCACGACGCGCAGAGGCTTGCCGCCAGAAGGCAGTAGCCCGAGCGCATCGAGGATGGCCCGCACGTGAAGATCGGTGGCGCCCTCCGCCACTTCCACGCCGCGCATCTCGGTGCCGGCGACTTTTGAGTATTCGCCCTGGTGATAAATATCGAGCATCTCGCGCGCCTGTCCGGCGCCG
>DATKIS010000093.1:0-5755 GCA_035543975.1 Pyrinomonadaceae bacterium | reverse complement strand
TGGGTAACTTGCTTGTCCTGCGGGCCTTTGGGCTGCCGTTTGGTCTGAGTGAGACAATATTTGTGATGGGCTGGGCCCTGGTTGGT
Organism: Pyrinomonadaceae bacterium; assembly: GCA_035543975.1. GTDB lineage: Bacteria > Acidobacteriota > Blastocatellia > Pyrinomonadales > Pyrinomonadaceae > PSRF01. Next base: position 5,669 of record DATKIS010000093.1, on the reverse strand, counting down.
TCCCTGGTTCCGACCCCCGGCGGTGCAGCCGGGGCTTTTCACGCAGCCACTGCGGCGGCGTTGATCTTTCTTGGTGTTAACCGGGAGAAAGCTGCGGCAGCCTCCATTGTTATGCATCTGGTAGATTTTGGTCCGGCATTGATCATCGGGCTCTACTACTTGATTCGGGGCGATATCAGCCTGGCTCGATTGCGTTCACGCACCTCGACCGAGGCCGTCGAACACGCAGTTGAAGATGAGAAGGTGTTGCCCGACGAAGTATTAGGGCAAAGTCAGTTAGGAGCGGCGGCCGCCCGGGATTAGTCTCTTAAGTTCGCGGAATCGAATCTCTCTGAGGTCAAAAGCGATGAAGTGTCCATTTTGCGGTTATCTTGAGGACAAGGTAGTTGATTCACGCGAGTCTCGCGAGGGCGAGGCCATCCGCCGCCGCCGGGAATGTCTACGGTGCGAACGCCGATTTACCTCGTACGAGCGCATTGATGAGATTCCCTACATGGTCATTAAGAAGGACGGCCGCCGCGAGCCTTTTGACCGGAACAAGATCATGGCGGGACTGCTCCGCGCTTGTGAGAAACGGCCGGTGCCATCTTCCAAGCTCGACTCGATCGTTAACGCGATAGAGAAGTATGTGCAGGAGTCGTCGGAGCGTGAACGACCGACCAGCAAAATTGGCGAGATGATCATGCGCCGGCTGAAGGAATTGGATAAAGTAGCGTATGTTCGCTTCGCATCGGTATATCTTGAGTTTGAAGACGTATCGGAATTTATGACTGAGCTAAAACACCTGGTGCAGCGACGTACCGGGACTACGGGCAGTAAGAAGAGTTGATCTCTAGTTCGGGTTCTTTCGTGAAGTTTCGTGGATCGTTCTGTAGCCGTTGAATTGTTTAAGAGCTTGAACCAGGTTTGCCTTTACTGAATGATGAAACCCGCTCGCGCCACAGGCCTGGAACGACTTGAATTGCAGCGTCTACGCGATCGCGTCGGGCGATTGTTTGCGGCGCTACAGGAAGCTACCGTGGCCGAGGATCCGCTCGCGTCAGAAACCTGGGCGCCGCCGGTTGATCTATGTGAGAGCAAGGACTCGATCGTGCTATGCGTGGAACTTCCAGGACTGACTGCCGAGCATATCAAGATCGGGGCGACCAACACGCAGCTGCGAATCTGGGGGGAGAAAAAGAGGACCAAGCCGCGAAATCGCATCCTGTCCCATCTCTGTTCGGAGCGCAGCTATGGCAGGTTTAGCCGGATCGTCCCTTTGCGCTGGTCGGTTTGTGTGCAAGAAGCAACTGCTGAACTAGCTAATGGAATCCTGACGGTACGCCTTCCAAAGATCGAGGATCGACGAGGCGTGGAATTTAAGATTGAGGTCCAGGAGATAAAATCCGATTAGCGCTGCCAGGGACGATAATCCGAAATAGGGAACCGAACTAACAGTAATTATGGCAATCATCAAAGACACAGAAATAACGGAAGACGTCGAAGTGGTGGACAACGGGCAGGAGGTTCAGATCCCTAACGAGCTACCGGTGTTGCCGCTTCGAGACATCGTGATTTATCCATTCATGATCGTGCCGCTTTTCGTTTCTCGGGAAAAGTCGATTAGAGCTGTCGACGAGGCACTCGGTGAGAACCGCATGATATTGCTGGCCTCACAGAGGGACCTCGACAAGGAAGAACCCACAGCCGACGATCTGTACAAAGTCGGAACCGCGGCAGTGATTATGCGCATGCTGAAGCTGCCGGATGGCCGCATCAGGATTCTGGTGCAGGGACTCGCTCGGGCAGAAATCGAATCTGTTGACACGGCGGGTCAGTTCATCCGTGCGCGCGTTCACGTAGTTAAAGAAATTCTGCCTCCGGAGCGTTCGCTGGAAGTCGAGGCGCTGATCAGAAACGTTCGGGCATCAATGGAGAAGGCGATCAACTTGGGCAAGAACATTTCGCCCGAGGTGATGGCGATCATAGCCAACCTCGACGATGCCGGCCGGTTGGCGGACCTCTCAGCTTCGAATCTCGAACTGAAAGTGGAAGACGCTCAGTCCGTGCTCGACATCGCAGACACGAGCGCGCGTTTGCGCCGGGTGAATGAGCTGCTTAACAAAGAGATCGAGGTCCTGACCGTCCAGCAGGAGATCAATACGCAGGCTCGCGCAGACATCGATCGGTCGCAGCGCGAGTTTTACCTCCGGCAGCAGATGAAGGCCATTCAAAGCGAGCTGGGCGAAGGCAACGAGCTGGCGGAAGAGGTGGCCCAGTTCCGGGAGAAGATTGAAACTGCCAACATGCCGAAGGCGGCCGAAGATGAAGCGCTGCGGCAGTTGAAGAAACTCGAACGCATGCATCCTGACGCAGCTGAGACAGCCACGCTGCGAAACTGGATGGAGATCATGACTGACCTGCCGTGGTCGAAGGCTTCAACTGACAACCTCGATCTGCTAAAAGCCGAACGGATCTTGAATGAAGATCATTACGGTTTAGAAAAGGTTAAGGACCGAATCATCGAAGCTCTGGCGGTGCGCAAGCTAAAAGAAAAACCAAAGGGACCGATCCTTTGCCTGGTCGGCCCTCCGGGCGTCGGCAAAACTTCGTTGGGAAGGTCGATTGCCCGCGCACTCGATCGTAAGTTTATGAGGTTATCGCTGGGCGGCGTTCACGATGAAGCTGAGATTCGTGGTCACCGCCGGACCTACGTAGGGGCAATGCCTGGCCGCGTGATCCAGTCGCTCCAACAAGCCGGCACCAACAATCCGCTGATCATGCTCGATGAGATCGACAAAGTTGGGGCAGACTTCCGCGGCGATCCGTCTTCAGCCTTACTCGAAGTGCTCGACCCGGAACAGAACAATAGCTTCCGGGACAACTACCTGGGCGTAACTTTCGATTTGTCCAACGTCATCTTCATGACCACGGCGAATGTTCTGGATACCATTCAGCCGCCGCTGCGTGATCGCATGGAAGTGATCCGGCTGGCGGGTTATACCGAGGAAGAGAAGCGCGAAATCGCGCGGCGCCACCTGCTGCCGAAGCAGATGGAAGAGAACGGCGTGACCGCTAAAGACGTCCACATCTCCAAGACTGCGTTGACGGCCATCATTCAGCAGTACACGCAGGAAGCCGGGCTGCGGCAACTGGAACGCGAGATCGGCAGAATCTGCCGCAAGATTGCGCGCCGGATTGCTGAAGGCCAAAAGGGTTCGATTCGGGTGTCGGGCAAGAACATCCACGAGTTTTTGGGCGCGCCCAAGATTATTCCCGATGAAGTGCTGAAGAAGGACCAGGTTGGCGTGGCGACCGGACTTGCCTGGACCGCGGTCGGAGGGGATGTGCTCTTCATCGAGGCACTGCGAATGAAAGGTAAAGGGAATCTCGTACTAACCGGCCAGCTCGGGGAGGTCATGCGAGAGTCGGCCCAGGCTGCGTATTCCTACGCCAAGTCGCGGGCGAAAGAGCTGGAGATTAACGAAGAAGACTTCAGTAACTACGATCTACATATTCACATTCCAGAGGGCGCCATTCCCAAAGACGGACCTTCTGCCGGGATCACCCTGGCGACCGCAATGGTCTCAGCGCTTTCGGCCCGACCGATACGCAAGGATGTGGCGATGACCGGTGAAATAACGCTGCGCGGAAACGTGCTGCCGGTAGGCGGCGTGAAGGAGAAGGTCCTTGCTGCTCGCCGCGCTCGGGTTTCCACCATTATCCTGCCCCAACAGAACCGGCGCGACATGGACGAAGTGCCCAAGGAACTCTTCAAAGACATTCGTTTTGTGTTTGTGGACAACATGCGCCAGGTCTTTCGCGAGGCTTTGAAAGATAAGATTGTTCCACCGATTACTTCGGGCACTCGCCCACAACGGATGCCGCAAGCAGCCAGCTCGCGCTAGGTTTGAGTTTTGTCAGAACCGCCTGCGTTAGCGGGCGGCTCCGGATCACTCAAGTTACCGTTCGGGCCCACCCGCAAACGCAGGCGGCTCCGGATCACTCAAGTTACCGTTCAGGCCCACCCGCTAACGCAGGCGGCTCCGGATCACTCAAGTCACCGTTCGGCCCACCCGCTAACGCAGGCGGTTCTGACATCATTAGGTGTTCAGAGTACAACCTTTAGGTTGCGTCTTCGCTGCGACTCAAGTGGGTTCACTCCTTGGGCGCTGTTATTCACAAGCCGGCTCATTCCCCAACGTCCAAGCTAAAGCTTGAACTCTACACGCCTGTCCTCGATCACTCATTACCCATCACTGATTTAGACAGGTTGCATTGCCGGCGTCCAGCGGTACTCACCGAAGCTTGCCGCTGCGAGGTAACTGCTTTTCCCGCCTCGCGTCTCAGCGCAAAGGCTGGGAGCGCAGGTGCAGGTATCCCTGCCTGCTGCCAAATCATTTGCCTGTTCCCGCATCTCCAGAGTAAAGTCTGCGTCGAAATCTTTCACCCGGTTTCTTCAGGCCCGTGCGACGCCTGATCCGCGCGTTAACTCAACGCGAGTCAGACGTCTTCACTTTCTCCGAACCAACGCCTGAATCCGTCCCTGTCGACTGGATACGTCTACCAGCGCCTGCGCTCCCAAACTCGCCAAGGCGCTGGGGAAAGCGCTCATGAATTTCATTGCTCACACCGAGAACAGCAAGGGTGATTGTCACAAACTCGCCGCTCGCCGATCACTTGTGCCGTGGGCGAATTTGCGTTCCGCGAGCAACCGACTCGGACATTGATTGGCTGCGAGAGCCATGGAGTAGGAGGATTGTCACCGTGACCAAAAGCGAATTCTTTGCACACAAGGAGCACCGATTAGCCGATCACCTAAATAAGGTCGGTCGGAGGGCCGCGGAGTTCGCAATGGCTTTCGGGGGTGCCGAACACGCGAAGATAGCCGGGCTGCTTCACGATCTTGGCAAAGCTGAGGATGAGTTTCAAAAACGATTGAGATCGGATGACAAAGAAGGCGATAAGGAGCCTCACGCACATCACGGAGCCATGATTGCGCTCGAAAAGGAAGCATGGCCAATCGCGCTCGCAATCAATGGCCACCACGCGGGACTACACAACCGTGGCGATGTTTTCGCCAAGATGAATGGCTATCTCGGCAAGGCCAAGGTCTCGGCAGCCGCATTACACGAATCCGACGCATCCTGGTCATTGCCAGAGATCGCGGAAGTCATACCACATTGGCTCAAGGACTTGACCTTCAACGGTCAGAGGAGTTCTGACGGGTGGATGGCCACCGAGTTGTTCACACGGTTTTTGTTTAGCGCACTGATCGATGCCGACCGGCTTGATGCAGAGCACCATGAAAAAGCGCTTGATGAACGGAATCTCTCACCTCAGAGCTTCGAAAAGAAGTGGGGTGGTCCAAATTTGCGGCGCGACTGGCCAGGGTTTGATGCCCAACTCTTACTCGATAAGCTTGAAAGAAATTTAGGGGAGCGCGCCGAGAATGCCCTCCGAGAGGGTAAGGCATCTGCCGATGTGCTGCGCGTCAGGAACGAGGTCGGTGATTGGTGTAGGCGCAACGCCGCGAGCGAACGTGGCCTCTTTTCGTTGGCTGTTCCAACCGGTGGTGGAAAGACGCTGGCTTCAATGCTATTTGCTCTCTCACATGCCGCGCATCACAGCGGCCAGCTTGAGGCGGAAGATCCACATCGTTTCCGACGGGTTATCGTAGTCATTCCGTA
>DATKIS010000092.1:0-3382 GCA_035543975.1 Pyrinomonadaceae bacterium | reverse complement strand
GGCAAGGCGATTGCTACCGCAAAGAGTACTAAAGCCAAAACTTTCATCAGTTTCATTTTAGTTTCCCTCCCAGGAGTTCTGTTTTGTACTTTGGTGTGCGAAAGGAGTGGCCGATTTGCTGGTCAGCAAACTGCGCCAGTTCCTCCAAACCGCTGGAAACCCGCTGGAAACCGAGGTGTTCGTTAAGGGCTGGCCAAAACGCGAGGGCAAGTACGTTTTAGAGGCCAGTCGGATGATTGTGAGAAGCCAGGAGAACCCACGGAGAAGGCACGTATCTCCTGACACGCATGCGACCGCAAATCTGGGCAAGAGATCTAAATGATCGGGAGGATTGAAACCCTGGGCAAGGTCTACTGTCGGGAGTATCGTGAACTGCCGCGGAATTTATTACGAAACGGATCCAGTGTCAAGGAAAATCCGGATCGAAATCCGAAAACTTAGTCGGTTCGAAATGACGGCTGGGAATAAGAGAATTTGAGGCTCTGGTCAGCCTGACGATTGGTGGATTGCTGATGCCGGCTGTGCAACCGGTTAGCCAGGCGCCAGAAAGTAGTAGCTTGCCCCCAACGTCCTTTTCAGTTAAAAGAATTACACTCGTAGATGAATAACTCCCTCAAAACCAGGAAGCTGGGAAACACTCGGGAATTGAAGTTGGAAACGCGCCCCGAGCGACTGGCCTTTCCCTACTCAGCCATCGTCGGCCAGGAAGAGATGAAGCTGGCGCTGGTGCTAAACGTCGTCTCCTCTTCGGTAGGCGGCGTTCTAATGATGGGACATCGAGGAACGGGCAAATCGACGGTGGTAAGGGCACTCGCGGATTTGTTACCCGAAATCTCCGGAGTCTCCGGCTGTTTCTATCGTTGCGACCCGGCGGACGAGCAAAACCTCTGCGCGTCCTGCCTGGAAAACGTCCGGTCGGGTGGCAAACTGCGCCGGAGTACTTCACCGGTTCCCGTGGTTGATCTTCCACTAGGCGCTACCGAGGACCGTGTCTGCGGCACCATCGACATCGAGCAAGCTTTGCAGACTGGATCCAGGCGGTTTGAACCGGGGCTGTTGGCCCGAGCGAATCGTGGGTTTCTTTATATTGACGAGGTCAATCTTCTTGAAGACCACCTGGTCGATCTCCTGCTGGACGTCGCGCAGACTGGAGTAAACAAGGTGGAGCGGGAGAGCATCTCGGTAGAGCATCCGGCGCGTTTCGTCTTGATAGGTTCGGGTAACCCCGAGGAGGGCGAGCTTCGACCGCAACTGTTGGATCGCTTTGGCATCTACGTCGACGTCAAGACAGAAGAGGATCTAGACCGGCGGGTTGAGATAATGGAACGGCGCGAGGCCTTTGAACGTGACCCGGACTCCTTCCGCACCAGGTTTGCGGACGAGCAGGAACAATGGCGGCGGAAGATCGAGCGTGCACGGAAAAGCTTCCCGCGCGTCACGATCGAACGAAACCTACTAAGAAACATTGCCCGGCTATGTTCTGATTTGAAGGTTGACGGCCATCGCGGCGAGTTAACCATAACGCGGGCTGCTCGCGCTCTAGCGGCGCTTGAAGGACGCAAGAAAGTCACGGACGACCACGTAAGACAGGTTGCGGCAATGTCGTTGCGTCACCGCCTGCGACGTGATTTGCTGGAAGAAACGCCGAGCGCCGAGCGGATTGAGGAAGCGCTGGATCGAGTGTTCTCTCGGGGAGACCAGGGGGAAGGCGAGGATGGAGATGGTCAAACTTCACAGTCCCCTCGTAGTGGCGGTGGTAGACAGCGACCTGGATCAGCGACGACGGAAGCCGGAAGGCAACCAGCCACCACGCCGAATGGCAGTCTCAGTCAGTCTCCCAACGGAGGGCTTGGTAGGGATTCGACTTCCGAAGTACCCTCGGCGCCTCCGGTTGCTGGCTCACTACCGAAACTCGGATCCGGCGTGGCTAAAATTAGTCGCAGCAAGTCAAAGCCTGGTTGGCAAAGCAGCCGCGACTCCCGCGCTAAAAGAGCTGCCTATACGAGCGAGCGCGGCAGGTATTCCCGGTCAGTTAGTTCTAAGTCGCTGTCGTCGCGGCTCGCGCTGGATGCGACCCTCCGCGCGGCGGTTGGATCCGGGTTTCGGGTGAATAGCACCGGCAATCAATCCCTCCTGGCTGTTGACGCGCGACAAGTGATACCCACTTCAGCTTTTCGTTTCAAACTCTTCAAGCAGAAGCAGGGGCGACTCTTCATTTTCGGTATCGACCTTTCGGGTAGCATGGCGTTGAATCGGATCAGTCATGCCAAAGGCGTGATGCACACGTTATTGCGGCAGGCGTACATCAAACGAGACACCGTGGCGATTGTGGGTTTTCGGGGCACTGGGGCGGAGTTGCTGCTCGCGCCTTCACGCAGCAGGCTGCGCGCTCGCCGGGTGCTGGATTCGGTGGGTGTTGGTGGCGGCACCCCGCTTTCAGCTGGACTCGCGTGTGCGTTCGAGCTAGCCAAACGGGTTGGACTAAAGGCGGGTGAGGTTTCGCTTATAGTATTTACGGATGGCCAGGCGAACGTTCCGCTAAGGTTGAGGAACGCGGTCGATAGGACTGAACGACAACGGCAAATCGATGTGGAAATTGGCGAACTTGGCGCCAGGTTGAAACAGGCCGAAGTAACAACCACGGTCATCGCGACGCAGGATCGATATCGTTCAAACTACGCAGCCGAAAGCGTGGCAGCAAAATTAGGCGCTCAGTGTTCGTGGACTTTCGTGTAATTTCGTGGATCGTCTTTACCGTCACTGCACATGAATCCGTCAACCAAAACTCCGCCAAGCTCAGACGAACGCGACCGTCGCGTCCTGGAACTCCATGAGCAACTCCTCGAGATCGAGCAGCGACTGATCCCAACCGGATTGCACGTGTTTGGCCGTCCGTCGCGTGCTGGTGAACGTACCGACATGCTCAAGATGATCGCGTCGTTTGATCGTCCGGAAGCCGGCGCCCGCGCCTTGCCCCAACTGGTTGCCGAAGGACTGGGTCTGTCCAGCTATCGGGGTTCTCAGTCACCGTCAGAATCAACTGCTGCTTTGGAAGCTGAGTTGCGCGAACGCGAGCGAGTCGATGTGGTTGTGGCTAAGGCCTTCGAAAGCTTTGAACTGGGCGGCACTGAGGCGGCCGTCAGATCGCTGGAGACGGAGGCCAGAGTAAACGCTGAACTCAGTCGGCCCGTATTTCTGCTGCTGGAGAAGATCTCAAAACAACTAGAGACAAATAATGAGATTGAAGCGCTGCTGGGTGCGCTGAGGGGTGAGTATGTCACGCCCGGTCCCGGAGCGGACATCGTTCAGAATCCATCTATCCTGCCGACTGGACGTAACACTCACGCAATTAATCCTTATGCAGTACCGTCCGCGGTTGCTT
>DATKIS010000091.1:0-8589 GCA_035543975.1 Pyrinomonadaceae bacterium | reverse complement strand
TCTGAAGTGTTTCGGACATTAGGACAGGTTCACAGCAAACATGATTCTCGATTCATTTAAGCTGGACGGCAAAGTCGCACTGGTGACCGGCGCATCAGCCGGACTGGGCGCCGCCATCGCAGTGGCCCTCGCGGAAGCGGGAGCGGACATCGCGGCGCATGGAAACTCGCGCCCGCCTGACGCAACTTGCGAACTGATTGAGCGCACCGGACGCCGTGCCTTTCCAGTATTAGGAAACCTCGCCGACAAGACAGTCCCCAGTCAACTCGTTTCCCAGGTACTCGCACACTATGGGCAGTTAGATATTCTCATCAACAATGCGGGCACGATCCGGCGCACGGCGGCAGTCGACTATTCCGAAGAGGATTGGGCCACGGTGATCGAGGTCAACCTGTCGAGTGTATTTCGCCTTTCGCAACTGGCGGGCCGGCACATGATTGAACGTGGCAGCGGGAAGATTGTAAATATCGCTTCCCTGCTCTCGTTTCAGGGCGGAGTCACAGTGCCGGCCTACTCGGCTTCGAAAGGCGGAGTAATGCAGTTGACCAAAGCGCTTGCCAACGAGTGGGCTAAACATGGTATTAACGTGAACGCTATTGCTCCCGGTTACATGCGGACTGACAACACTGCGGCGCTGCAAGCCGACGAGACCCGCAATCGTCAGATACTGGAACGCATCCCGGCTGCCCGCTGGGGCGAACCGCGGGACCTGGCCGGCCCCGCCGTGTTTCTGTCATCTCCGGCAAGCGATTATTTGCACGGTCATGTTCTGGTGGTTGACGGCGGTTGGATGGGAAGGTAGAAGAGAAAGCGGAAGGCAAAAAGCAGAAGGCAGAAGGCAGAAGGCAGAAGGCAGTAATGCTATAGGTCTTATAGGCCTTGGTCCTATCGTTCTTAAATTCCTTCAATGAACCAACTACAGATCAAATCCAAATCCGACTGTCGCTGGGACTGCGTCTCCCTCGGCGAGGTGATGCTGCGTCTCGATCCCGGTGACGAGCGAATTCACACCTCACGCTCGTTCAAAGTTTGGGAGGGTGGCGGCGAGTACAATGTCGCGCGGGGACTCAAGCGTTGCTTTGGCCTGGACACCGCGATTGTCACTGCCCTGGCTGACAACCCCGTGGGACGTTTAGTGCAGGACCTGATGTACCAGGGCGGCGTCGATCAATCACATGTGAAATGGGCGAAATACGACGGCGTCGGTCGCACGGTCCGCAACGGGCTAAACTTTACGGAACGCGGTTTTGGCGTGCGAGCGGCGCTCGGTTGCTCTGATCGCGGCCATACCGCGATCTCACAACTTCAATCCGGCGATATCGACTGGAACAAGATCTTTGGCGCCGCCGGCTCTCGTTGGTTTCACACGGGTGGCATCTTCGCCGCACTTTCCGACACTACCCCGGACGTCGCCAAGGAATCGATGCTCGCCGCCCGCGCAGCCGGCACCATCATTTCATACGATCTGAATTACCGCGCCTCCCTCTGGCAAGCCATCGGCGGCCAGGCTCGCGCCCGCGAAGTGAATCGCGAGTTAGCGCCGCTCGTCGACGTGATGATCGGCAATGAGGAAGACTTCACTGCCGCTCTCGGTTTTGAAGTAGAGGGGATGGACGAACACCACTCGAAACTCGATGTGCAAAACTTTCAGCGCATGATTGAAAAGGCGGTGGGCGAGTTTCCAAACTTGAAGGTTGTCGCCACCACGTTGCGCCATGCCAGGACGGCGACTCGTAACGACTGGGGCGCAGTCTGCTACGCTGACGGCGAGTTTTACCAGGCTTCGCCACGCGAGGAACTGGAAATCTATGATCGCGTAGGCGGCGGTGATTCCTTTGCCTCGGGGCTCATTTACGGATTTCTCAACGATAAGGGACCACAGTGGGCAGTCGAATGCGGCGCAGCCCATGGAGCTTTGGCGATGACTACTCCGGGCGACACCACTATGGTCACGCTGGCGGAAGTCGAGCGGGTTATGAAAGGGGGCACTGCGCGCGTGGCGCGCTAGAACGCGATGGAAAAAGTCTGGGTACTCAAACGCATTGAAGAGGTAGGGGTGGTTCCAGTTGTGCGAGCTGCGTCTGCCGATGAAGCCATCGCGATTGCGGACGTAATCCGTGAAGGCGGCATTCCCATTCTCGAGATCACCATGACTGTGCCAGGCGCGATCTCAGTGATCGCTGAACTGAGCAAGCGTTATGGCGATGAAGTCCTGGTAGGTGCGGGCACTGTGCTTGATCCGGAAACCGCCCGCTCGTGCATTGCCGCCGGGGCGCAGTTCATCGTTAGTCCAGCACTGAACGTGCAGACCATCGAGTTGTGCAAGCTTCAGCGAATCACCATCTTTCCCGGCGCACTGACGCCGACTGAAGTTGTGACAGCCTGGGACGCAGGCGCCGATGCCGTGAAGGTGTTTCCCTGTAGCGCGATGGGCGGAGCAAGTTATCTGCGCGCCTTGAAGGCGCCACTGCCTGAAGTGAGGCTGGTTCCCACCGGCGGCGTTTCACTGACGACGGCCAAGGATTTCATTGCGGCGGGCGCCTGGGCGATCGGCGTGGGCTCTGATCTGGTAAATACCAAAGCGATCAAAGCTGGCGACCGCGAATCGGTGGTGGCCGCCGCTCGCAGTTACGTGGCCGCCGTGCGCGAAGCCCGCGCTGCCCTCCAGGAGGTATAGCGTTCAAGCGGCTTGCTACAAAAGTCGGCGAAGCCGACGAATGAAAGTAGCCCACCGATTCATCGGTGGGATCAGGTGGACCTAAGAACGCGGGTCCGTGAAACGGACGGCTGAATCGCACGCTTTGGCTCCCCAAGAATTTATCAGTCGTCCGTTTTACGGACTCCGACGTCGCTAGCGATCACTACCCAGCTTTCACTCGTCCGCTTCGCGGACTGAACCGAGGGCCGACTTTTGGGGCAAAGCTAGTTTCAGGTGCTAGTTGCGAGGGAACAGCCCAAAGGCAGAACTCCGAACTGGGGTGAGGCGCCGTCGGAAATAGCACAGTTCATACAAACCCTTAACCAGGAGGCATCATGAAACGCAAGGCATCAGCAGTTTGGCAAGGTGGACTCAAAGACGGCAAAGGCACCATCTCAACCGATAGCGGAGTTCTCGCAAACACCCAATATTCTTTCAGCACTCGATTTGAAGATGGCCAGGGGACGAACCCCGAAGAACTAATTGCCGCCGCTCATGCTGGTTGTTTCTCGATGGCCTTGTCCGGCCAACTGGGAAACGCAGGCATGACGGCTGAAAGCATCAACACCACCGCAGCGGTTACGCTCGAGAAGACTGACGCCGGCTTCACGATTACCAAAGTACATCTCGATGTGACTGCGAAAATCCCGGGAGCTGACGCGCAGGCGTTCGAGACAGCCGCCAATAACGCTAAGGCAGGTTGTCCCATCTCTCGTCTCCTCAAAGCCGAGATCACGATGGATGCCAAGCTCGAGGCTTGAGCGCTGACTCACCATGTGAGCCGCAAATGTTGACGCCGGAGGCGTAGGAGACAGTAGCCGGTGGTCGGAGCCTGGCGAAGACCACCTGGTATGGTCTAAACAATAAAGCACTCAGAAGGAGTGCCAGACAGATTCTGGCACCCCTTCCGGGTGCGAGCGTTACTTATCTCTATCCGGAGGTCTTCGCTTCGCTGCGACCTCCGGCTACTTTCTGGCAACCCCACAGGGTTGCAACCCCAAAAATGCTAACTGAGATTTCAACACCGGCAATCGTCGGCCAGGGGTCACCCGACCTCGATCTCTCCGGCGCCGAATTACGCCCCATCGTTGAGGCCGCACTCCAGGCAATAAAACCCGGCAGCAGAGTCCTGGCCATCATTCCTGACAAGACCCGCGACGACAACACCGACGTTCTCTTCCCAATGGCCGCCGAATTCCTGGCGCAAAGAAACGTTGCCCAGTTTGACGCGCTGGTGGCCCAGGGCACGCATCCGCCCATGACTGACGGCCAAAAGCGGGCGAAGATCGGAGCGACTGGCGCCGGGATTCCGGGACTCGACCGAATCTTCGACCATCAGTGGGACCGGTCTGATCAACTGGTGACCCTGGGTGAATTGAGTGCCGAACAAGTAATCTCGTTGACGGATGGATTGATAGAGGAAGCAGTCGACGTACGGCTTAATGCCCTGCTCGGCCCCGGCATCTACGACACGGTCCTGGTCTTTGGCGCGACTATGCCGCATGAAGTCGCCGGCTTTGCCGGTGGCGCGAAATACTTTTTTCCCGGCGTGGCGGGACCAGAGTTAACTCACATGACCCACTGGCTCGGCGCGCTGGCGACCATCGAACACGTTATCGGCCGGGTGGAGACGCCAACGCGCCGGATGATCGAGGCCGCCGCCGACCTGGTTCCGGCGGAAGTAATTTCGTTTACTTCCGTGGCCACCCGCAATGGTGATCGGCTGCGGACACACGCGCTCTTTGCCGGAGACATAAAGGAAGCATTAAGGCGCGCTGCCGCCGTCAGTCAACAGGTGCACATTAAATACACGGGCCGAAAATATGCGCGGGTGGTGGCGCTGCTTGACGAGCATTACGATGAAATGTGGGTCGGTGGCAAGGCGAGCTACAAACTCGGCAGCGTGATTGAAGAGGGCGGCGAACTGATTATCTACGCGCCCCACTTGAACGCAATCTCAACCACGCACGGCAAGTTGATTGAGAAATATGGATACGCTCCGCTCGAAACGGTGCGGGAGATGGTGGCATTTTCCGATGAGCTGCGAGCAAACCTTTGTATTGCCGCCCACCTGGCGCATGTGAGCTACGGGAGTTCGCGTAACGCGGAAGGTCAGGTCATTCCCCGTTATCGCATCACGCTGGCTTCGGCAGTTTCGGAAGAGGTTTGTCGGCGGGTCAACCTGGGCTTTCTTGATCACCTGAGCTTTCGGCGTGAGGATTACGAGAACGACCCGAACACGTTCATCGTGGAAAATGCGGGGCGCGACCTTTACCTGGTCAGCCCGCCACTAGTGTTAGCCCGCGGAGCGCGGCGATAGCGTAAAGCCTGGGGCGGAGCGCAGCGGAACCCCTTGTTAGCGACGATTCTCGTGATGAAGCGCGCGAAGCGTGCGCCAGCGCAAACGGCGAAGACACTACTAGTGAATAGGCTGTCGCCCACTTCGCGGGCTTCCATCTGGTATTCCACCGATCCTGGGGTTCCGCTCGCAAAACCTCGCTCCACCCCAGGCTTTACGCTAGCGCCCGCTCCGCGGGCTAAAGCGCCTACTACGACAAATTGGAGGTGCCCTATACTATCTCCTCCCTTTCAACGAGGCGGCGATCGCCTTCTCCGCTAGCGGGTTCATCACCTGATAACCGGCCACATTCGGATGAAGGCCGTCGTTGCTCAATTCATCCTTCAAGAAGCCCTTGTCGTCAACCATCGCCGAATAGTAGTCCAGGTAAGTCAGCTTGTTCCCGTCCGCATACTTCTTCATCCACTCATTGAGCGCCAGGATCTGCGCCGGCGGACGCCGGGTCGTTTGATTGCGCACCTGTCCGTCTGGCGTCTTCTCGTAATCGCTAACCGGCAGCACAGACGACAACACGACGCGAATGCCGTGGGCCCGGGCCAGCTCGGCCATCGACGAAAGATTGTCTTCAATAGCCTGAAGCGTCATCGGGCCGGTGTTGCCGGCGATGTCGTTTGTGCCTGCCAGGATAACCACCACTTCAGGCTTTAGGGCAATCACGTCAGGGCGAAAACGAATCAGCATCTGTGGCGTGGTCTGTCCGCTGATGCCTCGATTCACATAAGGCTTGCCGGGAAAGAATCCGCCATTCGCTGGGGTGTCCCACGAGTCGGTTATTGAGTCGCCGAGAAAGACAACACGCTTTTCCTTTTTGTCGGGAGGCGCGGTCTTCGAGTTCTCCTCGCGATAACGCGCCAGCGCCGGCCAGTCTCTCAGCCGCGTCTCAAGCCGTGTCACCGTCGCTTTCGCCGTTGTACATTCCGCCGATTCGGTCGTGGTTGATGGCGAAGCAATCGGAGACGGCGAAGGCCTCTGGGCGCGCACATCGAAAACAGCGAACGCAAACGAAACGATGACCGCCAAACTTAGGGCGCATTTTGGGGCGATGTTATTCCGGGTATCTGGTTTAGCCATTTTGCTAAGCGTAACCTCCGTTATTTGGTTTCTCCGGTCCTGAATTGCTTTGCACAAAGCAGTCACGGAGGACTGAACCGTACTGGCGATGCGGATAAGAGGTCCGAAGGAACGTCAGTTAATAGCCACGCCCGTGAGGGCGTGGGCTCCCAAAAGAGATCGTCCGAGCGCCGAAGGTGCGAGATTTGTTGCGTCACTGTCGGTCCTTCGGACCTTTTGCACGTAAAATCAACTACCATCCACGCCCTTACGGGCGTGGCTATTCACTCTCGGCCCTTCGCGCCTGGTGCGTTATGCCGCAAGACATTTGCTGTCTGGACCTTTGTGCAAAACGGTCCTGAAGCTGAAACCCGGTTCGTGTTAGCTGGTGTCTTTTCGTGGACCGCTTCTGTCTCCTGGGTTATCCGCAGCCACACCTGTCCCAGCTATCCCAATCGCCGCCTGCATGACTGACTCGGGTGTCCAGTCCCCAATCGGCCGGGCTTCCGACAAGCGCCCGCGACTCATCACCGCCAACCGGTCACACATGCCGAAGAGCTCGGGCAGATACGAACTCACCATTAAGACCGCTTTGTTTGCCGCCGCCGCGCTGGCGATCGTGTCGTAGACCTGCACCTTGCTGCCGATATCAATGCCACGGGTCGGTTCGTCGAGCAGCAACACATCCGCCTCCTGGTGTAGCAAGCGGGCGAGCGCCACCTTCTGCTGATTGCCGCCGGATAGCGTCTTGACCGGCTGAACGACACTGCGGGCTTTTATTCCGAGAACGTTGATCTGCGTTTGCGTCTGCCGCCGTTGCCGGGCCAGATTGAGCCAACCGCGGCTGGAACAGGAGGCGAAGCGCGTGACCGTAACATTATCGGCGACCGATAGAGTGATGCCGAGTCCCTCGCCTTTGCGGTCTTCGCTGAGGTAACCAAGACCCTGAAATAGTCGCATCACGGGGGCGCCGCCGCGGGCCGACGAGGCTTTCCCCTTGAGCACGATGGCACCTGATTGTGCTTCATCCAGTCCGAAGATGGCCCTCACCAGTTGGGTGCGCCCGGAACCCATGAGACCGGCGATGCCGAGAATCTCGCCGCGACGCAGCGAGAAGCTGGCGCTTTGCAAGAGCGGCGGCGCCGCCAGATCCTTCACCTCGAGAATGGCGTTAGGTTCGTCAGTCTCAGCCAATTTTGGGTCTCGTTCTCGCACCGGAAAGAGATTCTCAACCGGCCGCCCGACCATCTGAGTGATCAACTCGTCATCGCTGGTGCCGGCAATCTTTCCGGTGGCGACGCTCTTTCCATCTCGGAGCACCGTAAAGCTGTCAGCTATTTCGCGCACTTCCTCAAGAAAATGGCTGATGTAGATAACGCTGAGACCTTCACCGCGGAGCTTACCAATCAGACCGAAGAGGCGCTTTACGTCTTCGCGCTGCAAGCTACTGGTGGGTTCATCCATCAGGATAATTCGGGCGCGCGCTGCAATCGCCCGGCAGATCTCGACGATCTGGCGCGCTGCCACCGATAGTTCAGCTACTTTGGTTTCCGGGCGAATCTCCGGGTGCGGAAACGTTTTCAGCACTTCCTGCGTGAGGGAGTGGAGTCGTTTGCGGTTCAGCCAACCAGCTCGCGATGGCTCCATGCCCATCATGATGTTTTCGGCAACCGACAGATGAGGACACAGAGACAGCTCCTGGTGGATCAGAGCAATGCCATGAACGCGGGCGTCGAGCGGCGTGGACGGCGCGTAAGTCTGCCCTTCGATCTCCATCGCTCCCTTATCAGGCCGCAAGGCACCGGCCAGCACGTTCATCAGCGTGCTTTTCCCGGCGCCGTTTTCACCGATCAAAGCATGGACTTCGCCCTGGCGCAGTTGGAGGCTGACGCCATTGAGCGCGATCGTTGGACCGAAACGCTTTTCAACATTGGAAAGAGAGAGAGCTGTCATTGAAGTGGGTTACCCAAAAGGCTCTGGCTCAAGGCTTTGCCCAAAAGTAAATGAGACCGCCTTTAGCCGCGTAGCGGTGGCTGAGTTTAGCCCGGCGTTTCAAGGCCGGGGAATATGCCGAACCGCCCTCCGTCGCGTCTTTGAGGCAAAGCTCTGGCTCAGTAGAAGCCCCACCCGCCTACGCAGGTGGGGCTGACTGTCATGCGGTGGCGCGGGTTGTTCGCCAGCGGTCAATCGCTACGGCAATTACAATGATTGCGCCAATAATGATCTCCTGAATGTAGTTGGGCCAGCCCACCTGCTGGCAACCGTTGCGCAGAAACGCCATGATCAGCGCGCCGATCAAGGCGCCGAAAATGCTGCCCTCGCCGCCGCTCAAACTCCCACCGCCAATTACCACCGCCGCAATAATGTCGAGCTCTGAACCCGCGGCCACCGTCGGGTCGCCCTGCCGGAGACGCGACATCTGCATCACCCCAGCGAGACCAAACAACAGCCCGGCGATTCCGTAGATCCAAATTTTCAGCCG
>DATKIS010000090.1:0-2129 GCA_035543975.1 Pyrinomonadaceae bacterium | reverse complement strand
CTTCCGCCGCTCCGCCCAAGGTCATTGCAAATCATCGATCGCAAATCTAGAATCCCAACACCCATGAGTCAGTTTGATGCGAACAAAGATTACTACGAAATCCTTGGTGCGCATCAGCGCGTCTCCCGGCGCGACCTTGATCGCCTCTACCGGCGGCTGGCAGCGCGTTGCCATCCTGATAAGGGCGGCACCGAGGAAGAGATGAAGTCGCTCAACGAAGCCTATCGGGTGCTGAAGAATGACGAAACCCGACGCGAATACGATGCAAAGCGAGCGCGCCCGGCGACCGCTATTCCAGTACCCCGGTCGTCGCCGGCCGCCCAGGACGTCGGACTTCTCGGCCACGGCTTAAGTGCCTTCTTCTGTTTGCTTGTCGGATTGTTTCTGCTTTTCCTGGTTCGCTTCCAATGGATCTGGTTTTTGTGGCCGCTCGCAATCCTGGCTCTCTTAGTGATCCTCTTTGGAGTGATGATGGCCCGCAGCACAATGCGCGCGGTTAATGCTTCCCTGCCGGCATCAAATCCGCTGCGCAGGTACCGGCGTCTCCAGGAGGCAGTCTTCTGGTCTATGGTTGCGGCGAGTGGTTATGGCGTTTACCTTCTCTTAACTGACGTGTGGTAACAAGGCGCGAACCGTCCAGCTTTAATCGGATGCCCGGGAGTAATTGATGAATATTGTCGGTCTGGATTTATTGGTGCTCGAAGTAAACAACCTCGAGGAGTCGGTCCAGTTTTACCAGGACCAGCTGGGATTTGAAGTCAAAAAGTACACTCCCGATTCCGAGCCTCCGATGGCTACTTTACAAGGGGGCTCGCTGAGGATCACGCTCGCGCAGCAACTTGAAACAATGCTGAGGCGGGGCCGGGGCGTTAACTTCTTTTTCGGTGTGGACGATGTGGATCAGTACTATCGAGAACTCTCGCAACGGGGCCTCGAACTGCATCCCCCAACAGATGAGGGCTGGGGCGGGCGCTTTATCACGGTGCAGGACCCGGACAAGTATCGATTGTTCTTCGTGACGTGGTTTGGGGAAAGAAGCTGACGGCGCCCTTTGGAGTGCGGCGGCTTGACGCCGCTTTGTTCTGCGCGGCTCGCCACCCCAGCGCGGCTGCCGCGCCGGGGACCCCGGTTGACGCCGCTTCCTGTCTGGAAATCAAGGATCGCCCTCACGGGACTCGGTTGGATAACGAGGGCGTCTTTGGCACACCTCAACCGGCGTCAAGCCGCCGGTTACCAAAGCGGCGTCGAGCCGCCGCACTCCAAAGCTACGGCTGACCAAACCGGGAGCGATACTCCGGCGATACGATAAACGACTTCACCATCTCCGCCGACAGGTAGTTGCCATACTGGTTCAGCTTACCCAACCAAAAGGCGTACCCCGCTGGGTCAGGATCGCGCCGCAAGTATCCGAAATATTCCATCTGCACAAACGCTGGGTTGAATTCAAGGTTGTAGAAAGCCTGGCCGTACGTCGTCGTAAACTGCTGGTTCCCTTCTGCGATAACCACGGTTCCGTCCACGACCTTCTGCAGCACGCCCGCACGCGTTTCCGTTCCGCCATCTAATCCATTAACCAGGGCACCGCGATCCACGGCGCTCGCATTGATCGTGGTGGTTTCAAACAGCTTGTCCACGTACTGTTGGTTACTGAGTCCTCCATAGATCGCCGTGAACTCCGGTTTGCTCACAAACTGGTTAGCATAGGCTGATTTGTTTGCCTCGATCTTCGCTGCGGAAAGCTGGCCATTGACGATGATTCCGGAGCCGACGAATTGCACGTCTGGCGTAAACTCAGCCAACTGCGGCTGGCCTCCCAGGGCGCCTTTATAGAACCGGTAGACAAAGTATCCCGTGTACTGAAACTCAGGCGATAAAAAGAATGCGGCGCTGGTGGTTTCCCGCTGCTGGTCGGTGCACTGAGTTTCTGTTTGCCCCGCCGCTCTCCGCGCCGGGTCATTACACCTGGTTATGTTGTCGGTCCAAAAGTCTTCACCCGCCTGGTCGGCCTCGCGACCGAGGAAGTCTCGATACTGCTGCTTCACAAACTGGCGGGCATCGTCGATCGGGTTTGGCGCAACGGTGGCAGTCGCGCTGAAAATCGTCAGCTTGAATGCCGGTGTCACCGCCAC
>DATKIS010000089.1:0-2672 GCA_035543975.1 Pyrinomonadaceae bacterium | reverse complement strand
GTCCCTTCCACCGTGTCGGTGGTTGCGACTGAGCCGATGATCGAGGTGGCGCGGATTCCCACGTGCACGATGCCGCATGGCTCGCGGCTAAATCCCCAGGGCACCAAACATTATTCAGCCTGCATGATGGACGACCTGCTGGTGGAGATCGACACGCAAACGCTAAAAGTGTCGCGGCATTTCCTGCTCACCAAAGGACGCGAGCTGGGCATGAACGGCGCACCTACCATCGTCGACAAAACGAAGCCGGCTACGATGCCCGGCATGAAACACGACATGGGCGGGCATGGCATGGAACCACCGAAAGCGGGCGATGCCTCGTGTTCCCCGACCTGGGCCCAGCCCTCGACCACGGGCGCGTCAGTCTTTGTGGCTTGCAATAAGTCGAGCGAAATTGTGGAAGTAGAGACGCTGAACTGGAAAGTGATTCGCCGGATTCCGGCACGCCCCGGCGTCTACAATCTTGCCGTTACCAAAGACGGAACCAGATTGCTGGCCACCAACAAACGCGATCAGTCGGTTTCGGTTATTGAGATCAAGAGCGGGCGCGAACTCGCCCGCCTGCCGACCCGCCGGAAAGTTTTGCATGGCGTCGTCGTTTCACCAGACGATCGTTACGCATTTGTTTCGGTTGAAGGGATCGGGTCAGAACCGGGCACCGTTGAAATAATCGATCTCGGGACGCTCAAGATCGTGGCGAGTGTGGACGTGGCCGAGGGAGCCGCCGGGATCGATTTCCTGCGAACCGAACCTCCATCAGCTCGTTAAGCAACTATCCACAGCTTGGACAAACTGTCAGATCCGAGCGCAGGTCTAACACCTTGAACAATTCGACGCGGACTCGGCCCCCTTTGGACAACGCGGAGCGATCTTATTCACACCGCGGCTTTAGCCCGGTGACAAACGCGGAGCGATCTTATTCACACCGCGGCTTTAGCCCGGTGACAAAGGCTTGGAGAAACGGACTTTGAACCGTTTCTAACGGTTTGGATGATCTATCGTCACGAAAACCGTTGAAACGGTTCGTCTCCACTATTCGGTCCATGGTCACCCGGCTAAAGCCGGGTGTGAATGAGATCGCTTCGCGCTATGGCGATAGGTCCCCGTCCTCCGTCCGGTTCGCCCAGAAGGCTCAGCTTAATCCGCTGACGTCATCTTAACCTTCAAAGCGTCCTCATCCGTGGACACTGCTATCCTTTTGGATTGAGCTTAGCCCGGGCAACGCTCCTTGCAATCGCCACAATCATTGATTGCGCCTCACCCGGGCACAGACGGCCCTCGGGGTATGGGCATTGCTTCGTTTTTATGACAGTCCGAGTAATTGCGCATTAAGGAGCCTCCCAACGAATGAAGCCCACAATCCTGATCGTCGATGACGACGAAGCCATCACCCAGCAGCTCTTTTGGACCCTCAACGAGGACTATGATGTCGTGATTGCCAACGACATGCAGACGGCGTTACGTCGCGTGAAGATCTATGAACCGGCGGTGGTTATCCTCGACCTGGTGATGCCTCCCCAATTGGATTCACCTGAGGCGGGGCTGCGGATCCTTGAATACATCAAATCCCATTGCCCCGAGGCGAAGGTGTTGGTGATGACGGCCACTAACAGCATCGAGATTCGAAAGGAGACTTACGCCGCAGGGGCCGATGAGTTCCTCTACAAACCTTTCGAAATCGAGAAACTCCTGACGACGATGCGCCGCCTGGCGCCCCGATCGTTTGAGTTTGTCTGATCCTCACTGCTAACTACTGTCCTAAACTCAACCTCCCTCTGTGTAACCTCAGTGTTCTTTGTGTCTCCGCGGTGATTAGTCGGGCGTAATAAGCCACCACGGAGACACAGAGAACACTGAGGTTGCACGGAGAGACTCTTCAACCCAGGACAGCACCTGTTGTCTTCATCTACTGACTTCTCTCGACCGGTCTGCGATAATACCGCGCTCTCAATATTCACGTTTCAAGAATCCTGGCAGTGCTGAATACTCTGAGGTGTCCAGCGGAAAAGTCTATGAGCGAAGCAAGTGAAAAAGTCAGCGGGGTGAGCGAGCTTCCCATCTTTCCGCTGGCGGTGGTCTTATTTCCCGGCGTGCCGCTCCCCCTGCATATTTTTGAGCACCGCTACCGGCAGATGCTTGGCGATGTTCGCATCAGCAATAACCTTTTTGGCGTCTCGTATTTTGATACCAGCACCTCAACCATTGAGGTCCCGCCGGCCGGGCATATTGGTTGTGTGGCGGAAGTAAGCGAGCTGCAAACACTGCCTGATGGGCGTTCAAATATTCTCACGGTGGGCGTCATCCGGTATCGCCTTGAAGAGTATGTGGAGCGAGGCGATCCCTACCTGGTGGCGCGCGTCAGCTTCTGGGAGGACGAAGCAGAGGACGAAGCGCAACTCCGCGAGAGCTCGCGGGAAGTAGCGGAGACCTTTTCCCGCATCGCTCGCGCGGTGCGCACCATCAACGATGAGCGCGCCGGGCTGCCGGACATTTCCGATACCGAACCTCAGCGGCTTTCGTTTCTGGTGGCGGCGGCCATGGAAGTGGACGCTGAACTCAAACAGGAGCTGTTGGAAATGCGTTCAACCTCCGAACGTCTGCGCCGTTTGCGCGATCTACTCGCGCGGGCTGTTGCGGGGTATGAAGAGCGGGCGCGGATTCATGAGATGGCC
>DATKIS010000088.1:0-4461 GCA_035543975.1 Pyrinomonadaceae bacterium | reverse complement strand
GATCTTTGGCGCCGAACCTCGAACCAATGGCCTTGCGCGGTTAACCGCAATCCGGCATTTCTCGACTGGCAGTTTCGCCAACAACCCGGAAAGCAGTTTGAGGTGCTGGGCTACTACGACGGCGATCAGTTGGCGGGTTATGTGGTGCTCTTCTTTCGCAAACCTGAACGAGGAGGAGTCTCTGCGAAAGCAGCCATCACGGATTTTTGCTACCAGGCGGAAGCTTCTGACAGAATAATCAAAGGCCTTCTCGGAGCCGCATTGCAGTTGACCCTGAACCGAAGGGCGGGCAGCGTCGTTACAGACATGCTTGACGAACGAGTTGAAGCCTGGCTCAAGCATTTCGGCTTCTGGCAAATTAAGAAAGCTCCGCAGTTCATGGCCAGCGCAGCTGAGCGACAGGAGCTGATCTATGAACCCCGCAACTGGTTGCTAACGCGCGCCGATTCTGATGTCAGCATTTTCGAGCACTCAAATGTCTAGCAGTCTCAGAGGTCATTCCGGCGTGATACCCCCGGTCATTCAGTATCACAAGATTGATAAACCCGGGCCCGGCTCGCTCGTGCGTGGAGGCTTTACGCCACCCCACAGATTCGCTCGTCAAATGACTTTTCTGAAGAAGTCCGGATTTGCTTTCTACACCGTTTCAGCTCTGATAGAACATTTTCTCGAACATGATCGCTTTCCTGAGCGAGGCATTGCGGTGACTTTAGATGATGGCTGGCAGGACAATTACACCAATGCGTTTCCGGTACTGCGATCGCTGGGACTAGTCGCCACGGTCTTTATCGTGCCGTCGTGCCTCGGCCAG
Source organism: Pyrinomonadaceae bacterium (assembly GCA_035543975.1). Lineage (GTDB taxonomy): Bacteria > Acidobacteriota > Blastocatellia > Pyrinomonadales > Pyrinomonadaceae > PSRF01. The sequence continues at coordinate 3,650 of DATKIS010000088.1, read as the reverse complement.
TCGTCAATCAAAGCCGGCGCCGAAGGTGAAGCGGCGCGCCCGCATTTGTCACCCGCGCAAGTGCTGGAGATGTCAGCAGCTGGAATTGAGTTTGGCTCCCACTCACTAAATCACCGGTTGCTACATCAATTGCCGCGCGAGGAAGTCGTCATTGAAGTTGAGGAAGCGAAACGGCAAATAGAACAACTGACGGGCAAAGAGTGCAAAACGTTTGCCTACCCGGCGGGTTATTACAATCAACAAGCGCAACAGATTATTGCGGCCGCCGGGCACATCGCTGCCTTCTCCACCACCTACGGCCCGGACGACACACTTGATCTCTTCGCGTTGAATCGTATTGAAATCCTGAGACGCGATCGCTTTCGGTTTCAATTTGCCCGAAAAGTAGCCGCGATTGGCAACGGAGTTTAAGGCACTTATGCGAATAGCACTCGGCGCTGACCACGGCGGTTACCCACTTAACGAGCGAATCATCAAAGAACTGGAACTGGCGGGCCACGAGTTGACCGACTTTGGCACGCATGACGGTTCGCAGCCGGACGACTACCCTGATTACGCGTTGAAAGTGGGAGGAGCCATTCAGACCGGGCAGGCGGAAATCGGGATTCTCATCTGCGGCAGTGGCGTCGGCGCCGCCGTAGCTGCCAATAAGTTGAAGGGGATCCGCGCTGCCCTCTGTGGCGATACTTACTCCGCACATCAATCCCGTGAACATGACGACTGCAACGTGCTTTGTTTAGGGGCGCGCGTGGTTGGCGTAGAACTGGCCCTCGAGATTTTGCGCGCTTTTGTGGCGGCGCGGTTCACCGGAGAAGAGAGACACCAGCGGCGCTTAAGCAAAGTCGCGCGGCTTGAAGAGAAGCAATAAGAACGATCCACGAAATTGCGCGAAACGGCACCAATAGTGGGCCGCCCTCCCCCGAGTTGGATTTTAATTGGGGTCTGTTATTTCTAGTCTGCTTGTGTTAGTTTCACCAGTCCAACCCGGCGTTAATCAAAATCGATAGTTTCTGTTGCCTGAGTCCTTTGTTTCGAGCATTCAAATCTGTCAGAGAACTGCGGAACTGCGTTAAGAAAGCAAACCCCTGAAGCAATGCTCCTTCTCGTCCCGTACGAAGCCGTCCCGGCATCAAATCCATTAATCTTTCTACGCGATCATTCATGAGAAATCTTATGCTGCCTTCATCATTCATCCGCTCCCGTTCACTTTTCGTCGTCACCGTTTTGGCGTTGGCGCTGGCTGCGCTCTCGCTCAAAACTGACCGCGCTTTCATGAGGTCACTAGAACCGGCGGCTCCCGTCTTCGCCGGCATTACCGTCAATACGACTGTTGACGAAAACAATACCGGGGCGAACTGTTCCTTGCGTGAAGCGATTGTCGCCGCCAATACCGATGCGGCTTTCGGGGGCTGTACGGCCGGTTCCGGCAGCGACGTCATTACCTTCACTGTAAATGGCACGATCACTTTGACCAGCGCATTAGCCGACTTGTCCTCGAGCATGGAGATTAACGGGCCGGGAGCGGCGCTATTAACTGTTTCCGGAAATAGCGCAGTCCGCGTCTTCAATGTGACGGTTGAAACTCCGGGCACAGCGTCTTTTTCAGGACTGACGATTTCGAATGGGAATGCCGGCATCCAGAAGGGCGGCGGCATTGCTAACAGCAATAGCGGAACCGTTAACATTGATAGCTGCATTATCCGCGGCAACGCCTCCCTCGACTCCGCTTTCGGGGGTGGTGGTGGCGTCGGCAACCTTGGCGCCGGCAGCCTTAACATCTCCAATAGCACCCTGCTCAACAATAATTCTCCCTTCGGCGGTGGCGTCTACAACAATACCGGCACCGTTAGCATCATTCGTAGTACGATCAGCGGCAACACCGGTTCCTCCGCCGGCGGCGGGGTTCTCAACCTGGGATCAGGAGTCGTTAGCGTTGCGAATAGCACCATCAGCGGAAATACTTCTAACGTTGGCGGCGGCCTTTATAACAACGATACCGGGATCATTAACGCCACCAACGCAACTATCACCGGCAACTCTGCCCCAGGTGGCGGTGGCGGTATTCGCAATTTCGGCAGCGGCCCGATAAACCTTAGAAACAACATCGTCGCACTCAATTCCGGATTCGACGCAGATGTGAGAGGAGCGATGACTTCTCAGGGCCATAACCTGATCGGAACCAGTGGCACCAGTACGGGCTTTACCGTGGGAACAAGCAATCCCAACGGAGATCTGGTCGGTACAGATGCCGCGCGCCTCGACCCTCGCCTTGGTGCTTTAGCCAACAATGGGGGCCCGACGCTGACACACACTCTCCTCTTCGGCTCACCGGCCATAGATGCCGGCGACAACTGCGTTCTGACTAATACTTGCGCGCCCGCGCTTGGTACCTCCCTCACAACAGACCAGCGCAGCACCGGTTTCAACCGTTCCCAGGACGGGAACGGCGACGGCACTGCAACAGTGGACATTGGTGCCTTGGAATCGCGGCAGGTCCTCCTGGTCACAAATACCAACGACAGTGGGGCCGGCAGCTTCCGCCAGGCAATCACGGACGCAAACTCCAACGCCGGCGACGACACGATTGCTTTCAAGATTCCCACTGTTGGCCCTGGTTGTTCGTTCGGCGTCTGCACTATCTCGCTCGCCACTGAGCTGCCCAACCTGAGCACGAATGTGTTTATCAACGGGCCGGGAGCAAACCTGGTAACAGTAATGCGCAGTGAGGCGCCAGGCACTCCACAGTTCAGTATTTTTACGGTCCTGCAGAATGCCAACGTCGCGATTAACGGACTGACGCTCACCAATGCTAGTAGCCCCCAGAATGGCGGGGCGATCCGAAATGAGGGCGTGCTGACACTCATCGGTCTGATCATCGCCAATAACGAGACGACCGTGGGCGGCGCATCTGCGGTTTTCAATGGCGGCACCGGCACGCTGACGATGGCTAACAGTTCGGTTTGGGAAAACATTGCTTCAGGGTTTGCCGCCATCTATAACCAGAATGGCACCGCCTCGATCATCAATAGCACCTTCGCCGGTAATCGAAATCTAAGCAGTGGGCCGGGAACGGCAATCTTCGGTGAATCTGAGGCCATCACCAATATCACCAGTTGCACAATCTCCGAGAACATCGGGCAAAGTGTGGCCGTTTTCCAAAACTCCGGGATCAACGGCCAGATGAACCTGAAGAACACCATCGTTGCTGGTAATGTGGGCGGCAATGCGAGCGGCCAAGCTCTTTCGTCGACTAACAACTTGATTGGCGGCACTCCCCGACTGGGCCCACTACAACTGAACGGCGGACCAACGCAAACGCTGGCCCTGCTACCGGGTAGTCCGGCCTTTGATGCCGGCACCGATTTGACCAGTCTGAACGGCGCGATCGATGGCCAGGTAACCACGATCATCGTTGGTGATGCCACCAGCATCCCGGCGGGATTTGGCTTGGCAATTCAGATCGATAACGAACAAATGATCGTAACCAGCAAGACGGCCAACACGCTCACCGTCACCCGTGGGGCCAACGGTACGACTGCTGCCAGTCATGCCAACGGCGCCGGCGTAAACTTAGCATTTGACCAGCGCGGTACCGGGTTCGTCCGTAAGGCTGATGGCCCGGATGCCAACACGACTCAGACGCTGGACAT
>DATKIS010000087.1:0-3335 GCA_035543975.1 Pyrinomonadaceae bacterium | reverse complement strand
ACCAGGCTTGGATGTCGGCCTCACTTTTGATGTTGACCCGGGCGAGTTCGGCGGAAACTCGCGAGTCACTTAGTCGCTGACGGACCCTGGCCATCGCCTGATCCAACGGCATCGGCGCCTTACTCCCAACCAACAGCAGGTCTTTGCCTTTAGTCGCGCCCTCCACTCTAAACACCAACACGTGAGGGAAGACCTGATGAAACGTCGCCAGGGCGGAACGCAGACTGTCCGTGGAGAGTTGGTAGATTTGTATCCACTGCACAAAGACGCCATCTGACGTAAGACGATCTCGCCCCAGCTCGAAGAATTCACGCGTAAACAGATTAGCGACACCGGGCACCCAGGGATGACTCGGCTCGCTGACGATCATGTCATACCGCGTCGGGGTCACGCGCAGATACGTCCGGGCATCGTCAATGATCAGATGGAAACGCGGATCGTTCAGGGGAACCTGATTTACGTGCTCGAAAAAGCGCGACCCCCTGAGCGTGGCCGGCTCCAGCTCCACGCACTCGATCAATTCAATTGGTGACTGAAGCATCGCACCCGCAGTTACACCAGACGCAAATCCAACCACAAGTCCATTCCTGGCTGCCGGAGCCAGGAGCACCGCCAATTGCCCTAGCATCACCTGCGTCGGCATGTCCTCGACGTCTGAAGCGTTTGTGCGCCCGTTGATCGCCATCGACGTGACGTTCCAGTCTTTACGCACCGAAACAGTTGAAGTTGTGCCTTCTTCATACATCAGCAGGACGTGTTCACCCGGACCATTCTGCTGGCTCGCATTGTCAGCCACGCTGCCGCGCGACTTGGCAATCACGCGCACCAGGCTGTCGTATGCCCCCACAGAAAGACTGTCAAGATTCATGCGCGGCGCCATGAGAAACAACAGAACTATTACTACCACCGTGGCGCCGGCGGCGAAGCTGCGTCGCACTGCTCCGTCACCAACTTCAGCGCGAGGTTGATAGGCCAATCCGGCGACGATCAAGCAGAGCGCCGCCGCAAACAATACGGTGAAGCGTGTACTGACTCTGGGAATCAAAACGAACCCGGCGCTGAACGCGCCAACGATTGCTCCAATCGTGTTAACAGCGTAACTGCGTCCCACCAGGCGCACGGAGGCATTGCCGGAATTAGCGCCGGCCCAGACAAGCACCAGCGGCATCACTGTCCCCATCAGGAATGCCGGCAGCAGAATCAATAATCCGACCGATATAACTTGCAGCGCCAGCAGACCGGCCCAACTGTTTACCTTCAGCTGCAGGCCGGCCGTGATCAGAAACGCTGGAATCCTGTTGACCATCACCAAACTGAAGAGAAGACTGACCGCCGTGAATAGCTCCAGCTTGAGCAGAGTCTGGCGGAGTTCACCGCCCGGTTTCCGGCGCGCTATCACGAAGGCGCCAGTTGATAACCCCATGAGGAACAGGGCCACTGCGATGCTGAAGGCGTAAGTGCTCGAGCCGACAATCATGGTCAGCATCCGGGTCCAGGCCACTTGCGTGCTGATGGTTACAAATCCGGACACGAAAGCGCAGAACAACCAGAAGCCGCTTCCGGTTATCTCGGTTGCGGGTGCTGCTTCGGACGCGTCAAACGTCACGGCATCAAATGAAGGCGCTGCTGGAGTCGCGTCAGGCTGGCTGTCCGGCACGGTGGTCAATGGCGACTCCGATTTTCGGTCGGCCACGACTGCGACGATGCCGATGATAATGTTTACCAGGGAGGCGACGTAGATAGTGGAACGAACTCCCAGGAATGGCAGCAGGATGAAGCCCGCCGCAATGCAGCCGCAGATCGCTCCCAGAAGATTACGCGTGTAGAGCCGCGTAACCGAGGTGGAGTTCTCCTTCTGACTGCGTAGTAATGCAGCCGCCAGAATGGGAAGCGTGGCGCCCATCAACGTTGTGGGGACGAGCAACATTAAGCAGGAGAGCAGGAAGCGCAACAAACTAAAGAGGAAAAAACTCGGATGGAACTGTTGCCAGAGAATCGCGTAGAGATTGTCGACCAGGGCAAACAGAAGCGGGACCGCGAGTGCGTAAAGCGCAATGCCGATCTCCAGCAAGCCGTAAGCGCGTACCGGACGCTCAATCCTTGCGCCCAGGCGTCCGGCGAGGGCGCTGCCGAGGGCAAGTCCGCCCATGAAGGCAGCGAGCACAGTGCTCACCGCCAGCGTAGTTGCTCCAAAAACCAAGCCCAACATACGCATCCAGAGCACTTCATAAATCAACCCGGTGGCTCCGGATAGCACGAAGCAAGCAGCAACCAGCTTGAGCGTGGTGCTTGAATAACGAAGAGAGCTAATGGTCATAAGAATGAAAAGAGGACCAATAAGTCCTATAGGACCTATTGCTTTCTGCTTTCTGCTTTCTGCTTTCTGCTTTCTGCTTTCTGCTTTCTGCTTTCTGCTTTCTGCCTTCTGCCTTCTGCTTTCTGCTTTCTGCCTTCTGCTTTCTGCCTTCTACTTCATAGATAGATCACATGCGCCGCGCGCCAGACCTTCGCGGGAATTGAACCGGGCGAGGCCGTCGTCAAAACAATCGCATAGTCTTCATCAAAGAGATTCTCATCAACCGCGTTGACGGGGTCGAGCACCGACGTTGAACGGTCCTCACCCTTGTCTTGCTCAGGGACGACCACCGCCAACCTGCGCAGGCACTGGTAAAGGTGCTTCAGTCCGCTGCCATATGGACCGAATTCATTACCCAGCATTAGGCGCACTTCCGCGCGTTCGTCAATAAAGTGTTTGAGTAACGATGCCGCCTGGATCACCCCGGCCTCAAATCTTTGCGAGAAACTTTCCTGATTAGCGTCAGGTGTCGCTCGTGTGTCAAAGGCGATTGTGATCCGCCTTTCGTCCTCGGCCGTGAATTCCCGCACTGTCAGATTCCGCGAGCGGGCGGTCGCCTTCCAATCGATGTGCCGGAGATCGTCCTTGGGTTGGTAATTGCGCAGGGAAAACAAGTCCTGGCCAATCCCTCTCCGCGCAGAAGGCGTGCGCCCAGAGTACGAAGGCAACAGGTGCAGATCATCTCCCACCGACACCGGCTTTGGGTAGACGACAATGTCGACATCCCTCGCTCGCAGCCGTCGGCGGAATCGGAAGAAGCCAAAGGGAACACGGGTGGACAACTCAAACCCCGTGATCAAACCGTGTCCCCGTTCGGTAAATAATTGCTCGACCCGCTGCTCGGCGGCCGCGTGATGCGGCACGTAAACGTAATAGGCCAGGGGCCGCTTGGCAAACCGTTTCCGCTTCCGTTTCCGTCCGGCTTCATTCTTCGAGTCTTTTGGCCCGCGAGCTTCGACCAGAATGGAAAACGATGGCA
>DATKIS010000086.1:0-3306 GCA_035543975.1 Pyrinomonadaceae bacterium | reverse complement strand
TCGCCATCGCCGTGGTGGCCTTTCTCTACATCCTGATTCAGGTCGTCTGCGTGGGAACACTCCCTGAGTTGGCCCAGTCTTCGAAGCCGCTGGCAGATTCTGCCACGCGTTTCATGGGCACTGCCGGAGGCGCGCTAATTTCAGCGGGAGCCATCATTTCAATCACCGGCAACCTAAACATCCTCCTGCTCTCCGGCTCCCGCATTCCCTTCGCGATTGCCGAAAAGCACGAACTCCCGTCGTTCATCGCGAAGGTCCACCGAAAGTTTTTCACTCCGTACGTTGCGATCCTGATCACGGCCACGGTGATGCTGATCTTAACGCTCAAGAGTTCCTTCCTGGCTGCGTTAACAATCAGCGCTATCGCTCGACTGGTGACCTATGGCGCCACTTGCATTGCCCTGCCCGTGTTGCGCCGCAGAAAGGACGCACCGGCAGCGGCATTCAAACTACCTGGTGGGACGGCAATCGCGATTTTGTCTCTGTTGCTGGCGGGCTGGCTACTGGCGAATAGCACCTGGCAAGAGGCTCGCGCCGCGACCATCGCGGCAGCCATTGGTATGGCGATTTATTTGGGTTACCGGCTAGTGCGCAACTCGGGCGAACGGGGGAGCCGTCCGGATTCAGGCGTTTAGAGTAGAAGCTTTAGCTTGCATGTTGGGTCAGCAGCAACCTAAAGGTTGGACTCTGAACGCCTGAATTCTGAGCTAAGTCTTCCTATCGAACGGGCCCTTCATAAACCACACGGCCGTCCATTATGGTCATCACTACGCGGGCTATCTCAATATCTTTCGGGTCGATACGGAAGATGTCGGAATTGATGATTACGAGATCCGCCAACTTCCCGGGCGTGATAGTTCCCTTCTCTTTCTCGGTAAACTCAGCATAGGCGGACCCCGCAGTATAAGCACGAACGGCTTCCTCGACTGATATCTTCTGCTCGGGAATCCATCCCTGCGGATTCTTGCCATCGAGTGTGCGTCGCGTTACGGCCGCGTAGATTGACAACATCGGATCGAGCGGGGCGACGCTCCAGTCGGTTCCAAACGCCAACACCCCGCCGGCATCAAGCAGGCTCCTGAATGCATACGTGGTTTTTGCGCGTTCATGCCCAATGCGCTTCTCGGCCCACCGTCCATCGTCGATTGCGTGATAGGGCTGCATTGAGGCGATCACCCGGTCGCGCGCAAAGCGTGCGATGTCTTGGGAGCGCAGGTGCTGGGCATGTTCGATACGGAAACGCCGGTCTCGTTCACCATTCTCTTTTACGATTTGTTCGTAGATCGAAAGTATCTGGTCGTTGGCCCGATCGCCAATCGCATGAATCATCACTTGCAAGCCGGCGCGGTCTGACGCGCGGACTCGCTCGAGCATCGCTCCTTCCGGAAACATTTCGTCACCAGCGAGTCCACGCGTTTCGGGCGAGTCTTTGTAAGGCTCGTAGAAAAACGCCGTCGTGGAACCCAGGCTGCCGTCAGAAAAACCTTTGAGACCGCCGATGCGAAGCATGTCGCCGCCGAAGCGTGCTCGCACTCCGGTGCGCGCTAACCGTTCCCACGACGGCAAGGCAGAGACTGCATAAATCCGTGTCTTTAGTTCACCGCGATCAAGCAGCGTCTGGTACACGCCAACATCAGTGCCGGCCGAGACGTCATGCACGCTGGTAACGCCAAGGCGGGCGGCATGCTCGCTGGCGGCGCGCGCAGCAGTCAACTTCTCCTCGAAACTCGACTGCGGAGCAACTTTCCAGACAAAGCTCATGGCCGCGTCCTTGAGCACGCCGGTAGGCTCACCGGTTTTAGGGTCGCGAACAATTAACCCGCCGTCTGGATCTTTGGTTTCACGCGTCACCCCCGCCAGTTTCAAAGCGGCGCTATTGGCCAGTGACATGTGGCCATCGAGGCGATTTACAAAGACCGGAGTGTTTGGAGTGTAGCGGTCGATCAACTCTTTGGTAGGCAAGGGCGCGCCAGCCCAGCGTTCGTGATCCCAGTCTCCACCGGTGATCCAGCGACCAGGCGGAAGTTTGCCGGCAAAATTTCGGATGCGATCCGCGAACTCCTCTGGAGTGTTTGCATCTCGCAAGTCGACGCTGGCGAGTTGAAAGCCACCGCTCAGAAAATGGACGTGAGCATCGTTAAAGCCAGGCAACACGAGTTGGCCATGGGCGTCGATGACCCGAGTGCCAGCGCCGGCGAGTGTCGTAATCTCTTTAGTTGAACCGAGGGCCATGATCCGGTTGCCGTAAACCGCGACTGCCTCGGCCGCAGGCCATGACTGATCCATCGTGCGCACGTTTGCGTTGACAATAATCAAGTCGGGAAATTGTGATTTGCGCTGCGGCTGTGATTGGACGTTGGTTGTCATGGCGACGAAGATGGTGAATAGACAAACTAGCAGGATTGATTTTGTTTGCATTGGGATTTGATTTAAGCCTTTCAGGCCTCGGCGGTTTGAACAGAAGTATTTAACGAGAGCGAGCGTGGCAAGCCCACCTCCGTTCACCTAGTTTTTCGGACGAGCACCCGTAGCGGCTGATCAGCATGTCGTTCATCGCGGAAGTATCTTTTGCAAGAACTCTGGATTGTGGAACATTGCGAATCCGGATTTGGTGAGTTTGGCCAATTCCTTAAAGAGCTCTTTATCAGGTGTCTTGAAGTTGAAGCACGACTTTCCTTGCATGCGCTTTTTAAGTTCAAGCGAAATGGACCTTTCTAATTCAGCGGAAGCGTAGACGGGCATCAGGTGAAAGCTGACGTAAGCCTTCCCGGTTCTGACGGCGCCGAAGAAGACCCTCTGTTTGTTTTTCATCACCAGGTGGGTGTCGAGGTAGTAGTTGGTCTCGGTATCGTGCACAACATGAAGCTTCGCGGCATAAGGCTTCAAGATAGCCTTGAGCTGCTTGAAGGTCTCCTGGAAGTCGTCGTTATTCGCCATGATTACTCTGTAGGGGCGGCACTCCGTGGCCGCCCCTCCGTTGCCGAGTGGTGCACAAAAGGTTGAGAGAAATCGCGAAGAGGGGCGGCCACGGAGTGCCGCCTCTACCAACTATTCATTGAGCGTCAGCTTCAACACTTCCTTGCGGGCGACAACGAAAAGCTCATTCTTGTCATTGAAAACCAGGCCGGATGCGATCCCGCCTGGCTTGAAGACGGTCAGGTATCGTCCGTTTCCGTCAAACACCTGGATGCCTTTGAAGTCGGTTACAAATACGCGACCTTTGCCATCAACGGCTATCGCCGACGGCGCCCGAAACTGTCCGGGTTGGTCTCCATCGCTGCCGAATCGTGTTTGGTATTTCCCGTC
>DATKIS010000085.1:0-3756 GCA_035543975.1 Pyrinomonadaceae bacterium | reverse complement strand
CTCGTCGCTCAGAACTTTGTCATCCCTCATTTCCCATCGCTGACTTCGTCACTTCGAGCTTTGCCATTTCCCGTTTGCCATCGCTGACTTCGTCACTCAGAACTTTGTCATCCCTCATTTCCCATCGCTGACATTCATCTTTGGAACCAATGGCAAATGAAAAATGAGAAATGTCATATGGAAAATCTTCTCGCCTTCTTTCTTCCCACCGGGCCGGTCGGCGCTACCGCACCACTTCATACGCCTTTACCTTGCGCGACAGCAGCGCCAGGCAAACCGCACAAATCAGAAACAGCATGAACCAGCAAACCCACAGCGGCGGTTCCGATATGACGACCCGGATCGGGGTATCGTCGTCAAGCCCGCTGGTGTAAGTCATGGTGCTCTCATACAAGCCAAATAGTCCGGCGGTCACGTTGTTCATCAGCGCACTGATACTAATAATACTTCCCCAACGCGTCCGCAGTATCTGGTTAACGACCTCGCCGAAAACAGAAGGAATGAAGAACAGGCCGAGGAGCGCACCACTCGCCACCACCCGCCACTTCACCAGCGACGAGATAGCCTGTGACAGCAACGCCGGGATCAATATCCACACCATGCTCGCAATGAAGATGGCGCCGGCCATCCAGAGATTGGCGACGAACCAACTCGCCCCTTCGAGATACGACTGGAAGCCAAACAGCAACAACTGCGGAATCCAGGTGATCGACGAAAGCAGGATCAAGAGTACCGACATCTTTCCGGCGACGTACTCGGTTCGCGTAAACGGCCGGCACAAATAGAGTGGCAGGGCATTGTTACGCAGGTCTCTGGCCACCAGGGGCGGGCCCACCAGCAGAGTAACGAAGAAGGCGAAGCTGGCCTGGAGGTTCACAAACGTGCGAAAGAAAGATGCATCAATCGGAAGCAGCTCGCGAACGTTTACTTGTAAGATCGAAAGCGCGTTCACATTATGATGCAGGTAAATGAGAATCGCTTCCACCAGGAGCGGAATAAAGCAGATCACGAAGAAGCCGGTAAAGATTTTCGACTTAAAAACGTCGCGCAGGGCATGTCTTGGAATTACCAGAAAGCGAGTGCCGTCCGGAGTCAGCTTTCCGAGGTACGGCTTGTAGGTTACTTCATAAACCGCCATGGCCGTCCTCCATCGCTTTGAGAAAGATGTCTTCGAGTGAATCGCGCTTGTAACTCAGCCGGCGGATCTGCAAGCTATGGTCGGCAGCAATCCGATAAAGGTCACGCACTTCAACGCCACTCTGCAATACCACTTTGACGCGGTGATCGCCGGTGACCGCGTACTCGCAGCCCAGCGCGCCCAGGGACTCGACAAACTTCTCCTGGTCGCCACGCGTTTCGAGCATCAGAAACTTCCGGTTTGATTTGCGCTCTTCCTCGAGGTTGCAGTAAACGACCAGCCGGCCGTCTTTCAAAATGAGGATCTCTTCGCAACACTCTTCAACGTCGCGCAGCAGATGCGACGACAACACAATATTCGCCTTGCCGCTATCACGAATCTCGCGCACCAGCCGGATCATCCGTTGCCGTGCCGGCGGGTCGAGTCCATTGGTTGGTTCATCAAGGAAGATCAGCCGTGGGCCGTGAACAATCGCCTGGGCCAGTTTGGCCAGCTGCTTCATTCCCAGTGAATAAGTATCAAGACTCCGGTAGCGCGCCTCACCCAGGCCTACATAAAAAAGCGCCTCGTGGGCGCGCTCGAGCGCGGCTTCCGGCGGCAGGCCCGACAGCTCAGCCATCAGCCGGACAAAGCGCACCGCACTCATCTTGGCGATGTAGGAATCACGCTCAGGCATATAACCGATGAGCGCTCGAATTTCCTTTGCGTCTGTCCGAATGTCCTTACCGAAGATTTGGGCCGTTCCCGAGGTGGGGGGATGGAATCCGAGCAGAGTATGGATCAGCGTAGTCTTGCCGGCCCCATTTGGACCAAGCAAGCCAATCGCCCGGCCACGCAGTTCGCCGCGAAGGTTTTGCAGAATGGGGCGACCGCCAAACTTCACGCTGAGATCATTGAGGTCAATGACCGGAGCGAATTTTGAGGGGTCGCGAATGCTCGCCTGTTCCTGAATCGTTGTTTCAGCTAACGCCATCGTGCAGACTTTATATCCCTGTTCTGATAATTCCAAACAAAAGCGAGACCAAACGCTGTGCCCATCAAGATAAATGCACCGATGAATGCAAACGCTTCCGCCGTCGCTAAAGTTCTACCAATTGCCAAAATTCCGATCAAAAAAACCGGAATGTTGAGAACCAGTGCAGACGCTAAGGGAAAAAGTACTGCGGGACGACAACCGCCAAGCCGGCGGCGTAACCAGTACAAGGCTGGAGCATACGCTAGCGAGAAGAGTAAAGCGGCTATGACCAGTGAGGTGACGGTGGCCCCCTTGATATCGGCAGCATTCAGGTTGGCGCCTTCAACAATAGAGAACGTCAACAGGATCACTACCAAACCCAGCAACCACGAACCGAAGGATAGGGAGATAAGTTTCATTTTGGCTATTGTTAAATTAATAGGACCTATAGGACTCAGGGGTCCTATAGGTCCTATCATCGTCGCTTACCTCTTCATGCCCTGCTGCAGCACATGTTGGATTTCCAGTGAGTTTGGCACTCCCAGTATCGTTGCCGGACTCAACCCAAATGGTCCACCCTCAGTGTTGGCTGCAAACGTTATGCTGTCACCTTCCGCGTAGGCATACGCGAGAGTTGGCGGCATGTCAGCGGCCATAGCCTTGAGTGCCTGTTGCGGCCCCTGCGGCAGCCGATCGGCCGAGCTGGCAATGCGGTCCGCGAATGGCTGCATCAGCGGCGCCAGGTTGTGATAGAAAACCGCTGAGAAGTTTGCATTCCCATCCGACGGCAGGCCGGCGGTGAAACGTGACGAGTGCAGCAGCGAATAGCCCTGCTCCTGGTTCTGCACTGACCGCGCGACCATCGCCCGGCTCGGGCCCATCACCATGTAACCATTTACGTAGGTGTAGTTCACTTCGACCAAGCCGAAGTCAGCAGACTTGAGCGTGTAGTAGTTGCGGCCTCCAATTTCGGCCCGTTCCCAAACCAAGCCCTGCTTGCCAAACTTGGCGGCCTCTTTGTTGATTTCACCGACGATGCGCTCCAGAGCCTGCTGGAGATGCTCCGAGTCGTTTACTTCAAACACCAGCTTCCATGAAGGCGTCGGCAGAATTGGACCGTCAATCGCAAAGGCAAACTCACCACCGAGCGGTGCGGCGATGTCCCTGCGAATATCGAGACCACGTTCAGCCTGCTGCTTATCAAGGTTCTTTCGCAGGTCGGGCGAAACGGTTTCAATCGCTCCCAGTAAGTCGTCAACCAACTTCACCGGGTCCTTGACCACGAAACCTGCAACCACGTTGGCATCCGGCGAGATGTATTCGAGTGAACCCATCGGGCCCGGAGCTGCCAGCCACGAAGGAATGCCCTTCTGTGCTTCATTGAAAGATACCGTCGCCTGGGTGTGCGTTTTACCGGCGGCGTTCTTCTGGTCCAGAACGAAATACTTGAGATTCAGAATGCCGAGTTGCTCGAGGGCGTCGGCACGTTTTCCACCGTTGGCATCCTTCGTTAGGTTCGGTTTGGTTGCTTGAATGAGCCGCTCAAGATTGGCCGCCACCACCAGACCCGCGCCTTCCCGGTACAACTGGGCGACGCGATTATGAAATGGGGTGGAGGTAAAGCTACTAACGCTCCCACCCTGTACAACCCTGGCCAGATCCT
>DATKIS010000084.1:0-5169 GCA_035543975.1 Pyrinomonadaceae bacterium | reverse complement strand
ACGGATCAGGCCAACAAGTCGCGCCGGCGGGTCGCTGACGCGCTGGGCCGGCTGGCGCGGATGGACGAACCCGACGCGTTAGGAAACCTGGGCTCGGTTGGTTCGCCCACGCAGCCAACCACCTATGAGTATGATGCGCTGGATAACCTGATCCATATCACCCAGGGCGTGCAGCATCGGTATTTCAAGTTTGACTCGCTGTCGCGAATGACCTTTGAACGCCAGCCCGAGCAGGCCGCTCCGCATGCGGCCACCGACGCGCTTACGGGTAACAATAATTGGTCGCGCAAGATCGAATACAACGGTTTTAGTCTGGTTAGCCAGGTGACAGACGCCCGTGGTGTGGCCACCAGCTTTGTCTACGACACTCTCAACCGTTTGACGACGAAGAGCTACTCCGACAGCACGGCCGCGGTGCAGTACAGTTACGACGAGGCGCGCTCGCCAGAGGGTGGCGGCGATCCTTCTTCGAATCGCGGCCGGCTGACCACAGTGACTACGGGTAGCAGCGGGCAAATCTACCAGCAGTTCAGCTACAACCGCATGGGCAAAGTGGCGATGCACCGGCAGACGCCCGGCGGCAACCTTGGCGAACTTCAATTCTTCTTCGAGATCCAATACAGCTACAATCTCGCTGGCCAGATGATAGAGGAGTGGCTGAGAGGCCTCCCCCCAAATCTTCCGCCAAACTATCTGGGGACCTACAGCCCGGATGAGAAGCGAAGTTTCTTTTATGACGCAGCGGGCCGGCTGACCAGCGTTAATCGTGGGAGCCACAGCGCGCCGCAGGCTGCATATGCTTCCAGCTTGAGTTACAACCCTGCGGGTGCTTTGGAGAGTCTGACCTATGGTAACGGGGCCACAGAGACGAAGAGTTATAACTCACGCATGCAGGTGACGAGTCAGAGTCTGGTGAAGGCAGGAACGGTTTTGCAGCGATACGATTACCAATATGGCCAGGTGAATCAGTCGACCGGGGCAGTGGACGCTCAGAAGAATAACGGCCAGTTAGGCCGCACGGATGGGTTCATCGGCGGCACGCCCCAATCACCGGTGAAGCAATGGGACGAGCGGTTCAGCTACGATTCGTTCGGGCGGCTGGATATGGCCAGCGAGTATCGCGGTGATACAGGCGCGCTAAGCTGGCAGACTGACTATGAGTACGACCGCTACGGCAACCGCACCAGCGTCTCCGGCATAGGCTACCTGGCATTGTCAGAACCGCCTGCGTTAGCGGGCGGCTCATCCGTTGCAATAGCTCAATCGGGAAATCCCAAAATCTCATTGCCAACTGAACAGCTCACCACGACCGACCTCGAGTTGCCCGCCGCTCTGCGCCCAGCCGCGCCGCGCTCCGCCTCCAACTCGCATCATGCTGCGCGCTCGGCGCCCTCCAACTCCGCTACAGTTCAGGGCGGCCCACCAGTTTTCACTGACGATCCCCTCGTACCTGGTGTGACGCCGATCAAAGCGGTACATATCACTCAGCTACGCACGGCAATCAATGACGCCCGAACGCGCGCCGCACTGCCGGGAGCAAATTGGGCGGAGAGCGTGACAGCCGGCACAACCCTCATCAAAGCCGCACATATCACAGAACTGCGCGCGCGTTTGGATGAAGCCCGCGCCGCTCTGGGCATGGTACCAGCCAGCTACACGAATTCAACTCTGACTGTAGGAGTTACGGCGGTGAAGGCGGTGCACCTTCAGGAGCTACGCCACCGGGTCACGGAGGCATTGACAGCCAACGTCACTTCCTACGACACAAGCACGAACCGAATCACTACTGCCGGCACCACCTACGACGCGGCTGGGCAGACGTTAACGGACGCCATCTTCCGTGGGCTGCAGTATCAGTACAATCCTGAAGGCAGGATGATTTGGTCAGCGAATCTGGACGGCTCGAACCCTGCGACATCTGTCTATGACGGCCTGGGCCAGCGGGTGCAGACAACGCAGGCTGGCGTGACGAAGAGTTACTTCTACGACATCAATGGCAGCGTGGTGGCTGAGTATGAGGCCACCAGTAACCCGGGCTATGGCTATGGCGTGTTGAAGCGGCTGAATGTTAGCGCCGGCGGCAGGTTATTGGCGGTAGATGAGGTGCAAACCAACGGCACGAAGGTAACCAGTTATCTAATGGGTGACCGGCAAGGCTCGACCAGGGTACTGATGGATGCAGCTGGAGCGGTGACCTCGCGGCACGACTACCTGCCGTTTGGCGAAGAGTTGGGGGCAGGCACCGGCGCGCCCGGCAGTCCGACGGGGATGCGCACGGCAGCGCAGGGTTACAGCGTTGCCGACAATGTGCGTCAACGTTACGCCGACACGCGATTGGATGATGCGACTGGCCTTGATCACACACTCTGGCGCAAGCTGGAAACGCGAAGCGGCAGATGGACCACGCCTGATCCCTATGGGAAAAGTTTAACAGTGGCCAATCCGCAGTCGTTCAATCGTTATGCTTATGTGCAGAACGACCCTGTGAACCTAGTCGATCCTAGTGGCCTGAAAATAGACGTGATCAAGATATACACTTCTGACTGGAAGCCGGAGGGTGATCTTCTCTACTGGCGATTCCTGTTTTGGACGCCAGACATTGGTGGCAATGAGGGGGAAACTCCCGGCACCCAGGGTCCTAGCACCGCGGATCCAACGCAGGACTCCGAACCTCTAATAAGAGTTCTACCGGGTTTTGACTCTGACCGGGAAAAGGAGATGCTTCAGACACTCGAGGACATGCAAAGAAGTTCGAAATGCGCAGAGGCTTTTGCTAACGCTGGTTTGACTGCGATTGCCGGCTTGATCCAACACGGGATTGTCATCGGTCCCGCAACCCTTCTTAGCAATCCAGCCAATACCCAGATGATAGGGATAACCGAGCATGCTCGCCAAAGGGAGGTTGGCGCGGTGGGTAGCACGGCGATTCAGGCGTTCACAATTAGGAATTGGCCCGGGTTCATAGACGATACCATTGATTCCAGAGCACGTATCTTTTTGAACAGTTCGGCTTTTAGAGGCGGCAGGCACTCCTTGCGAGAAGTGCTTGCCCACGAGTTTCTGCACGTCGCCGGGTGGCGTCCCGAACAGGTTGGTATTTTTGGCACACTTACTGGCAAGACCGACCTCTCACACTACGCGAAGTATGACGAGATTATGGCCGCTTGCAAGTGAATCCGAAACCTACTTAAGCAGGTGACCTAATGTCCACAAAAACGCTAATTAAGTCAGCGCTTAGGCACATCGACGAGATTGCTACTCGCGAGTTTAGGTTTGCAGTTTTTGTGTGCATATTAATCACAGTGCTAAACGCCTTGTTTGTGGCATATGGATTTGGATACTTGGACGGCCGTGCCTCAAGCGGATATCCGTGCGTATCCGGGCATCAAGATCTTTCTCGAGATGTTATGCACCTAAAGATTGAAATCGCTCTCCTAGTCATTGTTATCGCATTATGGTTCCGAAGAGTACTCGGAGTTTTCATCTCGTTATTTGCGACACTGTTTGTTGAGATCCAGTATGCGCTCTTGTATCTCGATACTCAGCGATGGCTTCGAGAGATGGGTGTAAGCGATTTCTCGGAACTGCCGGTGCCTGGGGAGTTCCCACACTTTGCCGGCCTTTACCACGCGACACTGTGGGATGTTGTACTACTGGTAATCGTAACAGCACTCTTCGCCTGGCAAGTACGCGTGTTGATTACTCTATTTACCAGTGCTCGTCAGCACAAACAACCAACTTGACCCGCCAGGGCCCTGCGTCGCTTCTCAATAAGGCAATCGACAGTGTAAAGAAACGACTTAAAGACAAAAAGAGTGCAGGGATTTCTTCGACACAATAGATCCTAATTCCTTCCTCGCAAATTATGCGTCAATCGGGGCTACACGCTGTGGCGCAAGCTGGAAACGCGGAGCGGCGGATGGACCACGCCTGATCCTTATGGCAAAAGTTTGACTGTAGTTAATCCTCAATCCTTCAACCGTTACGCTTAGGTGTACAACGACCCGGTGAATTTGGCGGATCCCTCCGGACTCTCACCTGACGATATCATTAATGGACCGTGTGGGAATCTGGGAATATGCAATGTGATCTCGGATCGGACAAAGACGCCGCCTTCAGCAACTATTTTCATGACATCGAGCGAACATTGTGTCCCGTTCGTAAGCGATGACGGAGAAATACACATGAGTTACCTAAAACTCCTAGCTGGCTTGGTGTCAATCCTCTTGTTAACGACGCCAGTAAACAAATCGGCCGTGGGCCGAACCGAAGAGACATCACTTCACAATTCCACGTTGGCCGAACTCGGCCTTTTGGGCCGAAAACCAACAGGTCCGCGGAATGTTCAATCGCAGCCATTAGTCTCTCCAAACGCTTGGCGAAGCTTGGTGCCGCTAAAGTCAATGCGAGCAGATGTTGAGCAGTTGCTTGGATCTGCAAAGGGGTTTCTCGCGGGTAGCTACCACTACGAAACTAAAGCAGAAAAGGTGAGAGTTGTGTATTCCGAGGGGGCCTGCAAGCCAAGTCTGGAGGGACAGTGGAATGTCCCCGCTGACACACTGCTAAGCATAACAGTATTTCCCCAGACGACTGTTCTGGTTAGCTCGCTTCGGTTGCACAAAGGAACCTATTCTCGGTCGCAAGAAACCCATCCCGACAATTGGCTTTATTACGTCAGCCCAGAGAAGGGTGTAATGGTTCATGCAATGCAGAATAATGGATGCGAAGAAGTGATGAGCATTACCTACAGACCAAACAAGAAAGATGAGGGGTGGCGGTGCTCAACAGTCCCAAAGCAGCCCACCGAAACCCATATCACTCCGGTTCCTATGACGCAACCACGAACCGGATTACGGCTACCGGTATCACCTACGACGCGGCTGGGACGCTAACGGATGGCATCTTCCGTGGGCTGCAATATCAATACAATCCGGAAGGCAGGATGATTTGGTCAGCGAATCTGGACGGCTCCAACCCGGCGACGTCTGTCTATGATGGCTTGGGCCAGCGCATACAGACTACGCAGGCGGGAGTGACGAAGAGTTACTTCTACGACATCAATGGCAGCGTGGTGGCTGAGTATGAGGCCACCAGTAACCCGGGCTATGGCTATGGCGTGTTGAAGCGGCTGAATGTTAGCGCCGGCGGCAGGTTATTGGCGGTAGATGA
>DATKIS010000083.1:0-3928 GCA_035543975.1 Pyrinomonadaceae bacterium | reverse complement strand
TATCCTTGCTTCGATCGAGAGCTGCTTCAAGTCAAGGCCAATGCCTTCGACATCACTTCGTAGAGAGAGGTACTGGTAACAACCATCCACAGAAGGCTCTACGATAATTATTGTTTAGAGCCGCCGGGCCGGAAGTATTCAGACGCGGCCAACAGCCACGACTTTCTGGAATAGCTCTGAGTAGGTGCTACCGTTGTCGGCAAGACAGGAGTTGATCCGCCTCAGAGAGCTTGACTTAGTGCGTCTCGATGACGGCGTTTCTTTTCTGCAATGAGCCGTTTCTTATAAGCCTTCTTGGTTTTTGCCCAATCGATATTGCGTTTCTGAAGCAGTTTCTGAAGATGTTTACCAGATAGAGGTTTTTTCATCCTCCCAGCCAATAATTGGTTAGCACCCGCGTTTATTCTGCTAGCGACGTTCGTAAGGGCGAGTGCCCCGATTGTCTTAATTTCTGGGAGTACGTGATTGAGTGCTGTTTGCAGAGTGTAGGCGTCCCAGATTTCGTTCCTACCATCCCTTAGTGGCAAGTCGTCCAGTTCGTGATCTAAGAATGCATCGTCGATTAAGGCCGTAAGTTCGGCTCGTGACAGAGGCGTGCCTGTGGCAGCACCTGGCGTGCAGAGTGAGGATGTCGATTATTCCGTAAAGCCAACCAGGTAAATGCTTCGCAACGAGTGCTCCAAACAAATCGAGGGCGGGAGCTTGCGAGAATAGATCAGGCGATTCGAATTGTCGGCCGTATTCTAAAACTCTGTTTGCATCTTCTCGATGAATATCGATGACACATGGAACAAAAGCCGACTTCTCCAAAAGCTCGTAGAAAGCCGCCTTCGTGAATCGGGAGTTCCCAAGTAGGTGTAATCTGTCCGCGCTACATCGCCTCTTTCTATATTTCGTCCTTTGGAGACACCGCCGATTTCATTCTCGGATGAAAAGGGATGAACTATGTTTGAGCGGTAGAACGGAAATACGCGATATGAGGAAACGCCCGCACGAACAACTGATGTTCGGCGGGCGTTAAACTTTCTTGTTTTACTTCACGACTTTAATTCGCCATTTTAGGACTTTAATTCCCATTTCACAACTTTAATTCCTCTTCACATTAGCCTCTCTGCGAGATCAATGTCCTTGTGAAAGCTTGCCGATGAGCGTGAACAACGGGAGATACATAGCAATAACGATCGAGCCAATTGTGACGCCCAAGAATCCAATCAGGATCGGTTCGATTAGCGTCAACAAGTTTGCGATCGCAGCGTCCACTTCCTGCTCATAGAAATCAGCGATTTTCCCGAGCATTGCATCAAGAGCGCCGGTTTGTTCACCAATACCGATCATCTGCGCCACCATATGAGGAAAGACTTCTGTGGCTTTCAACGGATCGACAAAGCTTTCGCCGCGTTCGACGCCAGTTCGCACACTGGTGATTGCCTCCTCGATAATGATGTTTCCAGCCGTGCGGGCCGTGATATCGAGAGATTGCAGGATTGGTACACCCGAAGAAAGCAGAGTCGAAAGCGTACGTGAGAAACGTGCCACCGCAATCTTTCGCATGATGTCACCGAGAATCGGAATCTTGAGAACGATTCGATCGATCACGTGTCTGCCGCCAGGAGTTTTGTAGTAAAACCGGAGTGCTACTACCGACGCGATTATCGTAATGAGAATAAGCAGGCCTCCCCAACCCGCGAGAAAACTACTAATCCCGACCACGATTCGAGTGGGTAGCGGCAGCTGTTCGCCAGGTCCAAGCAAACCCAGAAAGATATTCTGAAACTGGGGAATCACGACAACCATGATCACGACGACGGCCACGATTGCGAGTAGGATGACCGCCGCGGGATAGATCATCGCCGAGATTACGTCGCGCTTTAACTTCACGAGCTTTTCGATGAAAGTTGAGAGCCGCTGCAGAATGAGGTCGAGAATACCGCCGGTTTCGCCCGCTTCAACCATATTTGAGTAAAGTTGATCAAAGACCCTCGGGTGACGCGCCATTGCAGCAGCTAAAGTGGAGCCCTCTTCCACGTCCTGACGCACCTGAGAAAGGATCTGTTGGAAGTATTTGTTGTCTTGCTGTTGTGCCAAGATCTCCAAACACTGGACCAAGGGCAAACCCGCATCAATCATCACTGAAAATTGACGAGTAAAGATCGAAAGGTCTTTAGCCTTAACTTTTTTCCGGCCGCCAATTTTCGGGATTCCTATCTCGCGTCCCTTTTCCTTGACTGACGTGAGTGTCACCTGCTCGCGACGCAGAATTTGGCGCAAGGCGTCCCGATTGTCGGCGACACGCTCGCCGACAATAATCTCATTCATTCGGTTGCGGCCTTTAAATACGTAGGTAGGCATAACTAGAAGCTCCGGAAGTGTGAAGTTAACTATTAAACTGCTGGTCGATTGCCAATGGGTCGTCCCTGAGCATATGGGCTAGGGTGTTTAAGGCCGTTCCCAGTGTTTAGTCCAGATCCGCGGTCGATCAGTTCTTTGAGCTCGTCAACATTCGAGGAGCGCTGCATGGCCGTGTCCAGAGTTATTTGACGTTTATGATAGAGCGTTGCGAGCGACTGATTGAAGGTTTGCATTCCGTATTTGTCCTGACCGGTCTGCATCATTGAATATATCTGGTGGACCTTGTCCTCGCGGATTAGGTTTCTTATAGGGCCGTTAGGAATTAGCACCTCCAGCGCCATTGCGCGCCCGGTCTTTTCAGCCCGTGGAAGCAGCGCTTGACACAAAATGCCCTCGAGGACCAGCGAAAGCTGGGCCCGTATCTGAGACTGTTGTTCTGAAGGGAAGACGTCAATTATACGGTTGATTGTTGAGGCGGCAGAGTTGGTATGCAGCGTCGCCAGGGTGAGGTGTCCCGTTTCAGCAATGCGCAATGCCGATTCAATAGTCTCGAGATCACGCATTTCGCCAACCAGAACAATATCAGGATCCTGTCGCAGAGCGGTTCGGAGGGCTTCAGCGAATCCGTGAGTGTCAGCGTTGACTTCGCGCTGGTTAACCAGACAGCCTTTGTGATTGTGCAAAAACTCGATCGGATCCTCGATGGTCAGGATGTGCTCGTGACGGTCTCGATTGATCTTGTCGACCATGGCTGCCAACGTTGTGGACTTGCCCGAGCCAGTTGGACCTGTCACCAGGATTAGGCCGCGCGGTTTGTCGCACAACTTTTTGACGACTTCCGGAAGCCCAAGCTCCTCAAATGGCTTGATCTCATAAGGTATGGCGCGAAAGACCGCCCCGACCGCTCCCCTTTGATTGAACAAGTTGGCACGAAAGCGAGATAAGCCTTTGACACCGAAAGAGAAGTCGAGCTCCAGGTTCTCTTCGAATCGGTGTTTTTGGGCATCTGTCAGAACGGAATAAGCGAGTTGCTTTGTGTCCGCGGCAGTCATCTGCCGATATCCGTCGAGGGCACGGAGGTGTCCATCGACTCGCACTTGCGGAGCTGAACCCGTAGTTATGTGTAAATCGGAGCCTCCCAATTCGGAAAGTTTCCGCAACAGCTCGGAGAGTGAAATTTGTGGGGTTGTGTCGTTCTGTGGCATCCGGGCCTGCTCCTGTAAGAGGGAAATCTACGTTTCTTCGAGAAGCTCCTCGAGACCGAGGAGGGGCACAACTATTAGTTCGTGGTGGGTTTGCCTGGGACTGTTTTCGAGCGGAGCGAAGCCAGAAACTTCTGGCCTTCACCTGCCAAAGAACCCGAAAACTGGAGCGGCGTGTTCAAGGTCAAACTGTAGATCTTGCCGTCAACCTCAGCAAAGTAGAAGTTCCAAGATTTTTCCGGCGAACGACCATCGGCTGGGGTTTGTGCGATTACGACAAACACGCGCCCGCCATTGACTTGGCGCTCGTAATCGTTAATCACCCAACCTCCTGCGGTGATCATCTTTTCTATGACGATACGCCGCAAGTCAGAGAA
>DATKIS010000082.1:0-2354 GCA_035543975.1 Pyrinomonadaceae bacterium | reverse complement strand
CGTCGAGCCAGCGTTTTGCCTGCGGCTTCCTTCAGATTCCACCTCGCGATGGTCACCCTTGCCGTCCGGCTAACGATTCCCCCTGTCGGGTTCGTAGGAGACTTTCACTCCCAAGTGAGTGCGCCCTGCCGGGCGCACCAACAAAAATGCCGCGAAGGTCTCGCGGCATTCTTTGTTGACTTAAGTGGTCGGTCTCAACGTCGGCCGAAGATACCGCCCAGAATCCCACCGCCATTTCGCGAACGGTTACGATAGGCATACTGCCGATATCCCTGGTCATAACCCTGCACAAATCCCTGACGAAAAGCTTGCGAATAATCACCTTTGTAGTAGCGAGATCGTTGCGGGCTGTAACTCTGACCTCTTTGGGCATCGCTGGCGCCGGTGTTCAAGCCTTGCTGATATCCCTGGTTCAACTCGTACTGACTGTTGTATCCACCGTAATTGCCGTAACCGCGATTGGAGTAGACCCGATTGTTGCGATATGAGTCATTGTCAGAGCGCCGGTTGCGATTCGAGCGATCCCAATCTCTATCGCGTCTCCATCGCGAGTCCTGCGCCCTCTGGTTATCGCGTCGATCACGACGCTGATACTGGCCGTTCCGATACTGAGCCTGGGCGGTATCGCCCATCGCGGCAGATATGCCAAACACAAAAGCGAGGGTCAAAAGAGCCCCGCCCAAACTTCTTCCAAAATTGTTCATATTTTTGCACCTCTCCTTTGGCAAAAACTGCGGCAACCTTAATGCCAGTAAGATGGAGTCACGGGAGAGCTGGATTTCAAAACATTCTTGAGTCTGCTTCGCACGGCCGTTTCCATTTCGTGTAGACACAACCGCAGATGGCATACGCTCGCTACGCGGTGCCGCATTTCGTGTACTCGCCATCCCAGTCCAACATCTTTAGCGCTCTTTGCTACAATGACCCCACTCTAAGTCAGTCAACAGGAGCCTTGAATGAAGCGCACTCTTGCCCTAATCCCCCTACTTTTCTTACTGACCACGTTCACGCTTCCGTTCTCCGGGTTCACGCAACAGGCGGCTCCCGCATCTTCGACGGGACTTCCAGCAACTCAAACGCCCGCAGAGTCCCCGCTGTTAACCGTCGACTCGATCTTTACGTATCGGTCGAGGTCGTTGGGACCGGTTCAGTGGCAACAGGATGGCACCGGTTACCTGGCGCTCGAACCCTCTGCAAACAAGAAAGAATCTCTTGATATCGTCCGTTACGACGCCATCTCCGGTGAGAGAACCGTCAAGGTTCCGGTGGAGAAGCTGACGCCCGCGGGAGCTACTTCGCCCCTCATGGTCGAGGAGTTTACGCTCAGCTCCGATGAACAAAAGCTTCTGATCTTCACCAACTCCGAGCGAGTTTGGCGCAGCAACACGCGCGGCGATTACTGGGTTGTGGATCTAAAAACGGGAAACCTGCAGAAGCTCGGCGGCCCCTCCGTGAAGCCTTCTTCGTTGATGTTTGCCAAATTCTCACCCGACGCTACCCGAGTCGGCTACGTACAGGAAAATAACATTTATGTCGAAACACTCGGCCAAGCAAACTCAAGTAACAATTCAAACTCGATCGCGAAGATTACTCCGGACGGTTCGCGTTATATCGTCAACGGCACTTTCGACTGGGTTTACGAGGAAGAGTTGTTCTGTCGTGACGGCTGGCGCTGGAGTCCTGACGGCAAGCAAATCGCCTATTGGCAACTTAATACCGAGGGCGTGAAAGAGTTTCAACTCATCGACAACACCGCCGGCCTCTACCCGGTCATTACTACCTTTCCGTATCCCAAAGCAGGCACGATGAATTCAGCCGCGAAAGTCGGAGTGGTTGATGCAACGGGCGGCAAAACGCGTTGGTTCGATATTAGCGGCGACCCTCGCAACAACTATCTGCCCCGCATGGAATGGGCGGCGAGTTCGAATGAGGTGGTTATTCAGCAGCTCAACCGCCTGCAGAACACCAACATCGTAATGCTGGGAGACTCGCGAACCGGCAAAGTTCGACCCATCCTCACCGAGAAGGACGAGACTTGGGTAGACATCTCGTGGGGCGATCTAGACTGGAGCAAGACCGGATTGGCACGAGGCGACTTAGAGTGGCTCGACGGAGGTAAACGTTTTCTCTGGGCCAGCGAACGCGACGGCTGGCGTCACATCTACTCAATCTCGCGCGACGGCGGCGACGTCAAGAATATTACCCCCGGCAATTTTGACGTGATCAACGTCGAGAAGGTGGTGGACGGCTGGATCTACTTTGAAGCGTCGCCTGATAATGCCACTCAGCGTTATTTGTACCGAGCTCCACTGTCAGGCTCCGGCGGTATTTCCCGAGTGACACCTTCGACGGCG
>DATKIS010000081.1:0-7399 GCA_035543975.1 Pyrinomonadaceae bacterium | reverse complement strand
GAGAATTACTGCTGTGCACGTTGATATACAACAGTCCGGCTTTCAGCTGCTGGACCTGTGCGGCCGTCAGCGTTATCTGAAGATCATTCAACTGGCCCAGCGGAAGTCCGACGGCCACTGAGGCGTTGGTGCCCGGCGGCGCCGGCCCATGAATGTGCGCTGATATTTGCGCTGACGTCAGGCCCGCAAAGCTTAACGAGAGGCTGGCTGATGTCCCATCAATCGAGTCGAGACTGATCGTGGCGTTTCCGGTAGCAGTTGAATTATTGGCTGGGACTTCCTGTCCGCCAGTTAAGGTCGCCCGGAATTGTCTGAACGGGTTGGCTGCGATTTGATAAACAGCGCCGTTTGATAGTGACACCACAAACACGTTGCCATTGGGGCCGGTTTGTATGTCGGTAGCAATTCCGAAGTCCCGGCCGATAGCCAGGCTTTCGCTTTCCGCCAGGTCAAACTTGTCGGCGTTGTCGGCTACGCGGTCTGCCAGATTGGAATCGGTAAACGCGAAGTGCTGCCGATCTCCGGTGAGCTTGAAACGGAAGAGGTAGCCATTCAACAGGGTCGTGCGGGAAGCGCCGACAAACATGTCGCCTTCAAACTGAGAACCCAATCCCCTGCCCTTCACAAACCCAATCCCAGCCGGGGCGACCGCATACTTCCAACTAAACTCAGGGTCGGTGTACTGCGCGCCCGGCAACATGTAGAGACGGGCCAGGGCCGCCTGAGGTGTGTCGGCGATATTGCTCGGCGGCCAACGCAACTGCTGCAGGTTACCGGCAGCGTAAGTCGATTCAATTGATTTGTATTCGGCAATCCTGCTTACCGGCCCGATGACCTGCGTCCAACCACCATTGAATCCCGGCTGGACCCGGTTCATTTCATCAAACGCATCGTCGCCATTCTCCTGCGTCCACAGACTGCCGCTCATCGGATCGAATGCCATCCCGAAACCGTTGCGCACTCCATAGGCAAAGACCTTCTTCACGTTGGCTGATGCTTCACCCGCCAGGCCGCTATTGGCGTTGAAGAAAGGATTGTCGGTCGGAGTCGTGCCGTCATCGTTAAGCCGCAGAACTACTCCGGTGAGATGGGCATCGTCGGGTTCAGGTCCGCCAAACTGATCGTCAGGCACCGGCCCGCCGCTGGTTATGTTCTGTAAGAATCCGCGGCGGCCGTTGTCGCCCATGAGGATGTAGAGCTTGCCGTCCTGACCAAAACGAAGCACGCCGCCATTGTGATTGCCGCGGGCGGGCTGGCCGGCGTCCTGTTGCAGGGCCCGCAAGCGAATCAGGTTGCGATCGAAAGTCAGCGTAGTTCCATTCCAGACGTACCGGTCAATGCGTTGACCCAGCAAGACGACGGCGTTTACGTCGGAGGTGTCAGCGCCGGACGAGCTTTCAGTCCAGTACAAATAGACGAAACGATTCGAAGGAAACTGCGGGTGCAAAGCAATGCCGAGCAAGCCCCGCTCAGATGCTGAGTTAACTGGAAGATCGAGGGCGGTACTGTGGAGCGTTCCGTTAACAATTCGCTGGACTTTGCCGGTCGCCTTCTCTAGCACCAGGAGATCGTTCGCACCCAGGAAGGCGAGGCTCGTCGGCTGATCGAGACCGTTGACCAGCGTGCTGACCGTGAGATTCGGGTCGAGCATCGTGGGTGCCGTTGCGGCTGGCTGAATTAACGTGCTGACGTTCGCAGTGTTGTTGGTTAGGTCGAAATCTGTCTCGTTGGCGTTTATTGAAGCGGTGTTGACTACCTGTCCCTGCGCCGACGGAGTGGCCACAATCGTTATGATCGCGCTTGCCCCGACTGCCAAACTTTCGACACTACAATTTACCGGGCCACCGCCATTGCACGCGCCCACAGTTGTTGTAGACGAAACGAAGACAACTCCGGCCGGCAAGGTGTCCGTCACATTTACGTTCGTCGCTGCAGCCGGGCCGTTGTTGGTAACCGTAACTCGATATGAAATGTTGACCCCGACCTGGCCGGGGTTCGGCGAAGCTGTTTTGATAATCGAGAGGTCGGCACTATTTGCACTCACCACTCTAAGCGTGGCGGGCGTCGTATGCATCGTCATCCCGGCTTGCCCGTTAAAGTTGATCGGGTGATTACCCAACGGCGTGGCGGCCGAGGTCGTTATGGTGACGGTGGAGGTCTTCGAAGTGGCATCGGTGATATTGATCGTGCCGGGATTAAAAGCTGCGGCAGTGCCCTCCGGCAGACTACTCGCCGTGAGATTTACGTTGCCGGTAAATCCAGCTAGCGGAGTCACGGTAATTGAATACTGAGCGGAACCACCAGGCACTACGTTTCTCGATGAAGGGGAAACCGTGACCACAAAATCCGGCGTCGACGAGGCGGGGGCTGAGGCGACGAAGGTCTTGTAGATGTAGTCACCCGAAGTGTTGCCGTCGTTGTTCGCCTGGTTCCCGGCGGAGTAGAACGTGATAAAGCCAATGTCAGTTGGTGGCGCGGTCCAGTTGAAAGTCCAGCTCGCTCCATTTTGCTGCCCGGTAAATGTCCCGGCCGAGGTGTGCTCGATGTATTGACGGGCGCCGCCGGGTCCCTGGTTGTTCAGAATCTGGGTGAATGGGTCGGTGCTTTGAAGTTCACCGGCCTTTTCGTCTGAGGCGTCGAGGGCGGAAAGCTGAAAACCCCAACGCAGCCGGGTAGGATCTGTGTTTGTGTGGGTGACAGTTATTTGATAAGTCTGGCCGGGAATGTAGCTCTGCGGCGCATTGATTGAGAAGTGGCCGGAGCCGGCGTCTGGCGGTACGTGACATTCGGCGCAAGCTTCAGGCTCTTCTCCGGGGGCGCCGGTGTAGCCGGCGGGAGGTCCGGCGGAGAATGCCTGTACCGGCTGGGTGCCGGTGTGGTGGGACAACAGGAACCCCAAGATCGCGGCTAGCAGCGCCGGCAGGATGATGAGACGCGCTTTTTCGAAATTGAACTTCACCTTGTTGCTTGTCCTCGAGAAGACATCCAGGTTGAATGAGACTACGCTGAAAGCGTTCGCTAATTCCCAGCCCAGGGTTGCGCTTTGGCAACCCTGGGAAACACGCATTCATTCTCGAAGACGCAACTCTGAAAGAGTTGCGTCGCCATTCGCAGGCCGCAAGCAGTCGCAACTCCTTCAGAGTTGGGATAACTGTCTTGCGGGCCTCTTAAACCCAGGGTTTCAAAGTAAACCCTGGGCTGGGAATTAGCGAACGCTCTCAGCGTTATTCGTCGCGCCTTGAGTTATCGCACAATCTCTACCGCGTGGGGAGTGCTGACTTCATGCCTCCGCTGCATAAATGACCCGCTTTAAAAATGGCCTGGCGTCACTCGCCAGGCCATTATGTGTTTCAAGAACGAGAACTCTTCACCACTTCCTACGCCAGGAATCCGAGGTTTGGAGTCGCGAAGCGGTCAATCAAAGGAAACACCGCCGGGAGATCCACCGGGGACAACCCATACCAGGTTGCCAGGGTTGCAGCATATTGCTCGACGGAAGTTGTCGGTATCCAGCGACCGCGCGGATTTGAACCACTATCCGTATCGTTCGGGCCCCCAAGCGCAAGGGTTGGATAGCTACCATAAAGCGTATGTCCCTGGACCGCGCCGCCCACGATCAGTTGGTGATTGCCCCAGGCATGGTCGCTGCCCACGGCCGCCGCACCGGTGCCGGAAGGTTGTAGCGTGCGACTGAAATCAGCCATCGTAAAGAGCGTGACCTTGTCTGACAGGCCCAGTTCAACGGTGGCGCTGAAGAAGGCACTGATTGCCTGACTTAGTTGTTGAAGCAATGTGGCCTGACCGCCAATCTGTTGGGAGTGGGTGTCGAACCCTCCAATCTGCACGAAAAAGACCTGGCGCTTCATGTTGATGCCCGCAGATGGGTCGGTGCTGGCCTTGATGAGACGAGCGACTTGCAGCAACTGGCGACTAATGGAAGAGCTTGGATTCGGGAATGGCGTCGTCAAAACCGGATTCACTGTGCTGAGTGCGTTATCGGTTTGGATGGAACTGGACCGAATATCGCTGGACGCCTTAATCAGTTTGAAATTGGAATCGAGCGTCCGCAACTCATTAAACGAAGTCATCCGGGAATTAATCTCGGCGGTTGAAGCATTGGGCGCATTGTTCAATTGAAGCACATTCGCTAACGAAGTGTTTGAATCAGATACCGCAAGCTGCCGGGTATCAATGCCAGTCAGGAAGAGGTTAACGCCTGCGATAGAAACGTTACTGGGGAACGTGGCCAGACCGTTCAACCCTGAAGTTTTGTCAGCTACCCGACCGCCCCAGCCCGTTTGGCTGACTATGTTCGAGACTCCCGTTTGATACAAACCAACCTGATCCGAGTGTGAGAAAAGTTGTAACGGCTTTTTGCCGGTGCCGTTCTGATAGGTGGTTTTCGACAGCGGCTCGACTAACGGCCCGTTGTTACAGAGAACGGCCAATTTCCCGGCATCGAAGAGTGTTTTCACCTCGGGCATGCTTGGGTGAAAACCGAATGACCCACCGCTCACGGGCGAAACCTGTAAGAGGTTGGCTTGTGGAATAGCCAGCTGGGCAGCGCTGCGAGCGGCTGAGTAGGAGTTGTATTGGTTAAGGTCGACGAACATGTTATTGCCGTCGTTTCCGCCATTGAGGAATACGCACACCAGCGCCCGATAGTCGCTGGCGGCTTGGGGAGTCAAAGCGTGGACCAGGCCAAAGTTTTCCAGGCTCGATGCCATCGCGATGCCGCCAAGCGCGCACGCGCTATTACGTAAAAAGTCTCTGCGTGTTGTTGCCATTGTCGTTATCTCTGGATGTCGTACTGAGAAGAAGTTGCCGCCAGATAAACCGCCACCCGCGCGCGTTTCTGGTGTCGAGTTGTGAGGTTAGCGTCGTTAATGGCCTTCATGGCGGTGATGATGGAGTTGCGCATCTGCGTGTTCATCGTGCCATGAAACAACAGGCTGTTAAGGGCGTTCGTAACCTGGAAGTCATCTGGGTTTACTGAGATTGCTTCCAGATTGGCGATGTCGATTGAGGTACCCCGGGGCCGATCAGGGCTAGCTGCGGTCGGAGTGGTGTTTGAACTCACACCACTGTAAACGAGGGTATTTATGTCGTTCGCACGCTTCAGGGTCGTGGAAGTGGAGAGAATGCCAAACGCCGGTCCCAGAATCTTTGTCCCGGGAACTTCGTACCCAGGTTGGTAATAACTGAAGACGGTAGCCGGTTGGAAGATAGGCTGATCCAGTGTGCCGGTAAAGTCAGTCGTGGATAATCGACTGCCTAATGCGCCGTCGCTGGTTGAGTTCTTGTCAAACGATTTCACATTGAAGGCGCGCAGGAATCCATTGATGTACTGAGCGGGTTCGCGCAGCTTTCCATAATTAGGATCTGTCTTTACATCTCCGCGTGCCTCGGGATCGAGGAGGATAGCCTGCACCACTAACTTTAGGTTGCCGCGAACGTTCTGACAGCCCTGTGGGTAGAGTCCACTGCAATCGTTATTGAAAACTCTGGCCACCCGCTCTACATAAGCCGGGCTGGGATTGCTGGTCACTAGATGCTGAATTAGCTGCTTGCCGATAAAGGGGCCAACGTTTGGATGGAGGAAGAGGTGGTTCATTACCGCCGTCATGTCAGACTGCGCGCAAGCTACATTCTGAGCTATCGTGGTGCTAGTGCATGCGGGAATGGTGAAGCCATTCAGCAGAGTCTTTTGACCGGGGTCATGGGGATTGTTATTCGCCGCCCGAGGAACCATCGGGTCGCGCCAGTTAGGCGTACCTGAAGCTATCGTCCCAGGAACAAAATTCCATCCAGTAAAGACACGCGTGAATTCGTTAACATCCCCCTGTGAGTACGAAGCGAGAGGCATGCCTTGACCATCAAGCTGAGGTGTGCCGTCCAAGTTCAGCACGGCAGTTCCGATCGAAAAAAGCTGCAACACTTCACGAGCCCAATTCTCGTTGGGGCTGGTCCTCGTGCTGGCCCGCATGTCGAGATACTCGCCCATCGCCGGCGTAAGCGTTATCTCAGTAAGCAGCGTCTTGTAATTACCAAAGGCATTACGGTCGAGGGCCTGCAAATAGACGGTCATCCAGCTCGGGCGGTTGACTTCGCTGGCAGCTGACACGACCAGAATTTGATGCAGAGCAAACGCGACTCTCTGCCGTAGTTGATCCGGGCCGTAGAGCGCATTTGTGAAGAAAGTGCGCTGGACCGGATACATCTGAAAATTGTCACGGTTACATACCGTCTGATTGTAGTTTGGATCCGGACTGGTGCTAGGGCACGCTGTTCCATCTTCCACCGGAAAGATCAGATCCGGGTAATTCGAACCTTTCGACGGGTTCGTCACCAGCGCACTGAACTGTTCATTGAGGTAGGCCATGAAGCCTCCCTGCAAATTCTTGACGCGATCTATCTCGGCTCGCGTGGGACCCCAACTCGCCTGTTCGAGGAAACGCACGGTGTCAGCTTCAGAAGCAGGAACGGTATAAGTATCCGGAACCATCGGAGCATCATCTGGTGGCGGAATAACCGGCGCAGGCGTAGGTACCAACCCAAGCTGCGCATCGCTGGGAAGTCCTCCACCAATATGCCCAATACCGGCGCGCACCTGATTACTCGACATCCCGTGCACATTCAGGCTCAACAGAACATCGCCGACATCGCCCATCTCGTCGTTTAGCCGTACGACGATCATTATGATGCCGGTGAACCCGGGCACCTTGCCCATATACTCGACCCGTAACGGATAACGCTTCCCCGCCGCATCCTGGGCATCAGAGGTCAACGCATTCACGCCTTCACCCGAAAGCAACTCGAGATTCATGACGAACAGGCAAATGCGTGTGCGCGTGTCTGTGCCAAAAGGCACGCTCGCGGTCAGCGGAAAGGGTTCGCCTTTGAAGGTTGCGGATTCCAGAGCGATGGCGCGCGTTGAAGTGTCCTGACTCAGCAGCGTCGGCGCCTTGGCGTTGGCAGCGTGAGCTGTGCTAATGGCGCCGCAGAAAGCCACGGCGAGAACAAAGCTGAGCAGTCTAAGAAAGGAATTAGACGAGCAAGGGGGACTGATTATCATTGGATAGCGCTCCATTACAGGATCTGCCAAAACAACTCTTAGCCAAACCGGCAAATTGTGAGGCTGATTCCCAATTGGATTGAGTGGAGGGGCCACCCGGCCAATACCCAGGTTGGAATGCACAATACACTTCGAGCTGCGCCCGGGTCAATACATTTAGACGTCGGCGAATCACATTAAGTCGAAAGAATATTCGGCGAAGTGATTTCTCACAAATAGGAAGGTTTTGCGGCGAATTTTGTAGCCTGCAGGCTACAAAAACGAGTCGCGGGGAGCTGGGCCCATTGCGTTTCTACTGCACCAGAAAGAATCGCAAAGCCGAGC
>DATKIS010000080.1:0-3309 GCA_035543975.1 Pyrinomonadaceae bacterium | reverse complement strand
TTTGCGGATGTGTACGGAAATCTTTGGGACCTGGTCGAACGCAATGACGGGCCCGATCCACTAAAGTACACGAAAAAGCACTAATCGACTTTCGTGTCGTTCGTGTTGTTTAGTGGATCGCGGTTACCTCTGGCAAAACTTTCCCGGAGCCGAGACTTTTGAGGCAATCTAATGGGTCTTCTGAGTTCAGTCAATCTTTAGGAGGAATAAGATGGGAATTGAGGAAGTAGCTCCTGACCTGTTTCGGATCTCCACTTACATTCCGGAGATCAACCTACAGTTTAATCAGTTTCTCCTGCGGGATGATGAACCGCTTTTGTTTCATACCGGGATGAGAAGCCTGTTTCCATTGGTGCGTGACGAGGTGGCGCGGGTGATTGAACCTTCACGAATTCGCTGGATTGGGTTCAGTCATTTCGAGTCAGACGAGTGTGGCGCGCTGAACGATTGGCTTAGAGTGGCCCCGCAAGCGGAGCCGGTCTGCAGCCAAGTCGGAGCGCTGGTCAGCGTTAACGATTTCGCAGACCGTCCGGCGCATGCGATGAACGATGGAGAGGTGTTGAATACCGGCATGTATCGCTTACGGTTCCTGCATACTCCGCACGTGCCCCATTGCTGGGAAGCGGGGCTGATGTTTGAGGAAACACAAGGCACGCTGCTGTGCTCTGACCTCTTCACTCACCAGGGAGACGGCGAGCCGAAAACTACTTCCGACGTGGTGGGACCATTCAAGGCCGGCTTGATTGGAGATCTCCAGGGGCTATTTGCCAACGCCTATCCTTATACGGCCCAAACTGGCGAGACTCTGAAAAGCCTGGCGGCGCTCAACCCCCGAACGCTCGCGATCATGCATGGCTCAACCTTTGTTGGGAATGGGAAGCAGGCGCTCGAGGATCTGGCGACTGCGATGCACGACGTTCTCGCAAAATAGAATCCTTTGCCCCCCCGGTCTGCGTCGGTCTCGCATTGCCCGAAAGTTGCAATCCGACTAATACTTGCGGCTTAAGTGCAACCTAACCGCGGCATCAAAGCCTCGCTTCCCGGCAGCGGTTAAGCTATCGCGAATTCCCATCGACCCTGGGCCAGTGGCCGTGTTTCCCTGCCCGCCCAATGCCGGGTTACCGAAGATGGCGGTTGCGATGTCAAAACCTAACTGGAAAAACGATTCTTGTCTCTCATTACGCGCCGCCGCCACCACGGGATCCTTTGTAGCGATAGCCGCACCCTTGCTGGCACGGTCGGCGTACATATTCCGCATCAGCGAAAATGAAACCGCAATCATGAATCCCTCACGCTCGTCCTCGTTGAGTAGATCGCGAATAAAATCTTTACCGGGCCCAGGCGCAGTCTGACCTTCAGCCGCCGCCATGCCGATGTCGAAGCCGTGACGGGTAGCGCCCTCCGGTCGCTGATTGCGTAACTGTAGAGCTAACGGATCCTGACTCGCGATGGCTTCTCCCTTTGCAGCGAGAGAGTAGGCGAAGGTGAGACACTGATTTCGAAGTCCGGGTGCGGCGGGCGACTTTCGCGCAAGCGCTTCACGCGCAACATCGCAGATGGGTCGCGCGGGCGCTCCCGTCGGCGGCAGTTTTACGCGCTTGGTCGGCTTGACTCCGATAGGCAACGGTTCCGGCACAAACGCGCCAAGGTAGCGATCGAGGTCGTCCCAGACTGCAACTACCGAGGCGTCGTAGGTTCGCGGGGTGGAGGCAATCCAGTCCCAGTCTCCCTTATCGCACGTCTTACCGGACAGACAATTGATCTCCGCTGACGAGTGCACCCCAACCAGCACATCGCCTGATGAGGTGCTGGTGAATGACGGACCGCCACTATCACCTCCCGCTATCATCTGCCCCGAAGCGCTGGGATACGAGTATTCCCCATCACTGTCTTCATCAACCGTGAAGGAAGCCATTCGATACTGGCCGTCACGCTGTGATGTCATGGCAGCCGTGCCCGAGCCTTGCGCAAACTGGAAGATGCCGCGGCCAAAGGCGGTAATTTTCAGCTTCGATAACGACCCGCGAAAGATTTCCCGATTGTATGCCCGGTTTGAACCATTGACGGTAAAGGGATTGGCAACCCGGATAAGCGCGACGTCCAGCGGACGGAAGCTGATGATGCGCACTGACTTCTGCGTCTGCACCGTCTTCCAGTTGGCCGTCAACGTGACGCTGTCTTCAGGGACCGTAATAAACTCTCCCGGCTTCGTTGGGTCAGGCTTGTCGACGCAGTGTGCGGCGGTGATGGCCCAGTTGTTTCTCACCAACGAAGCACTGCACCTGGCCGCCAGCGAGAGCAACCCATATTGCTCCTGTGTCTCAACACTAACGAGCGAACCGCCAACCAGTCCCTGCTGTACTCTGTCCGTTTTGGGTTCCTGCGCGGAAGCAATGCCCGCGCCGGTGATGGACCAAACTAACGCGAGCATCAGGCTAAGAAACCGCACTGAACTCCTGAATACAGGCGTACAGAGTTCAGCCTTTCGGCTGCGGCCATTCGGTAAGAAACATCCGGCAGAATTTAAGGTTCGAATTTTCATCTTTGCTCCCCCTTATGTGCAGCAGCGTCGCGCGCCCGCTGCGTTCTCATATGTATCGACTTGCGGAGACTCGAAGGGCTGTACTCTGTACGCCTCTATTCAGGAGTTCAGAGTCAAGCTTTAGCTTGCGTCTCGAGGTTCTGCGACGATCCTTCGTACGGAACAGCCGCAGCCTAAAGGCTGTACTCTGTACGCCTCTATTCAGGCGACCCCCCATAGTCGGTCGTTTAGTACCTGCGGCTTAGGTGCAGCTTCAGGGCGTCGTTAAAACCCCGCTGACCGGCGGCGCTCAGCGAATTTCTAATGCCGAGTGAGCCTGGACCAGTTGCCGTGTTTCCCTGTGCGCCCAACGCCGGATCGCCGAAGATCGCTGTCGCGATGTCGAAACCCAGGCGGTAGAAGGGATCCGTTTCGGCGTTGCGCGCCTCAGACACGACCTCATCAGCTGCGGCGATTTCAGCGCCCTTCGCAGCCCGCTCGGCATATTTATTTCGCTCCAGCGAGAAGGCCACCGCGGTAATGAATCCCTGCCTCTCGTCCGCAGGCAGCGAGTCACGAATTCGATCCTTGCCTGGTCCGGGGCCCGTCTGTCCTTCGGCAGCGGCCATGCCGATGTCAAATCCACGTCGGGCTGCGCCCTCGGGTTGTTGTTCGCGGAGCTCCACCGCGAGCGGATCCTGGTTCGCGATCGACTCGCCTTTTTCCGCGAGGGGTTCCACGTCGACAGGTGCTTCACCCTCGTCGCGACAGCGAGCTTCGAGGCCGGG
>DATKIS010000079.1:0-2372 GCA_035543975.1 Pyrinomonadaceae bacterium | reverse complement strand
ACTCAAGCGCAGTTTCGTGGCGTCTTAATTTGAAACTAAGACACCACCCACAGTTTGGCTCAGTTTGGCTTTCTGGTGATTTCCGCTAGAATCTCGCGAGCAATCCTCAAGTGTAGGGCCGGATCCAGCGTCTTGCTTGTGCCCCTGTAGCTCAACGGTTAGAGCAGCAGACTCATAATCTGTTGGTTCGGGGTTCGAATCCCTGCGGGGGCACCAAATATCCGGCGAGGGTATGTTTGGGGTCGTGAGCCTTAGCCGCTTCAAATCCACCGATTAACTTATGTCTCTGAAGCTAAAGTCGCGAGATGACTCAGGTCAACGCGGCAAACTCCGCATCGGCAACGACTGGAATGCGATCACGATCATCGCGCTTTCGCAGTCGAACCCGCTGAAGGCCATCGCTGAGTTGGTGGAGAATTCCATCGATGCTCGCGCGACGAATGTGACGATCATTCGCGGCCGCAGTGAAGGTCGCCATTACCTGGAAGTCCGTGATAACGGGCAGGGCATTCCCCGCGATGCGGACGGCCGACCGGACTTTCGTTATGTTGCCACACATATTTGTGACTCCGTGAAGCGACGGCTCAAGGTGGAAGGCGCCGCCGGACTCCAGGGTGAGTTTGGCATCGGCCTGCTCTCCTTTTGGACGCTGGGAGAGGAACTGACGCTGACCTCCAGCGGTGCAGACGATCGTGCCTGGCAAATGGTTATGCGCAAAGGCGACCCGGGCTATGCGGTCAAGATCAAACGCTCGCTTTTTGTTGAGACCGGAACTCAATTGCGAATTGCCAAACTGCTCGAAGGAATTCGTTCGCTCTCGGGAGAGAAGATCCAGTGGTACCTCGCGGCGGAGTTGCGCGATCGTATTCGCCACACCGGCGTGACTATCACGGTGATCGACAAGATCGCTCGTAAGCAGTATGCAGTGGAGCCTCGGCAGTATGAAGGACGTCTGCTGCATCAACTGCCGGCCGTACGCACCACGGTCGGCGACGTCTACGTCGAGCTCTACATGAACCCACCGAAAGAAACGAATCGAGTCGCGCTGTTTCGTCACGGCACGCGTGTGTTCGAAGACATTTCCGCGAGTGACGAACTGGCGAAGCCGCCGTGGACCACACGGTATCTTCAGGGCCACATCGATGCGCCTTTCATTAATCTGACGCCGGGCACGCGCAGCGGCATTATCCACGATGAAGCTTATTCCGCCCTTCTAGATGCGCTGCTCCCGTTAGAGGAAAAGCTGAACGAGATGTTTGAAGCGCAACGTCGTGCTGAAGAAGAGCAGGCCAGCCGCGAACTACTGCAAACAATTCAGCGCGCGTTTCGCGAGGCCTTCCTCGCGCTGCCCGCCGAAGAGTACGACTGGTTCGACATTCGGACCCGTGCCCAGCGAGGTTCGGGAAGCAGCAATCGCCAGGCCGATGCTGCCGACGGTGATCCTGGCGGAGGAGATGACGGCGGAGGACTTACCCTTGGCGCTACAGAGTCTGAGACCGGCAACGTAAAGCAGCGGCAGTTTTTCGAGTTTGCTGGTCCACTTTTCAGTGTCGCGGTTTCACCCGCGTCGAGTGTCGTGCGAGTTGGCGAGCAGAGATCGCTGCGTGCGTTACCCTATGATCGATCCCGTCGCCGCGTCGAAACCGATCTCGCTTTCATGTGGGAAATCGTAGAAGGTAATGGCGCTCTGGATCGTAGCCACGATCAAGCGGTTAACTTCCTTGCTCCGGCCGAACCCGGCTTGGCGCGCGTAAGAGTTGTGGTTCGCCAGGGCGACATTGAGCGTTCGGGCGAGGCGCTGATAACAGTGACACACGAACTACTGCCGCAGGTTGGCACGGCAACCGTCGAAGCGGCGGGGTTACCTGGTTACACTTTTGAAAGCGCGCCGGGCGAGTCGTGGCGGTCCAAATTCGATCCGGCGCGGAATATCATCGTCGTAAACAACGGCCACCGCGATTTTGTATATGCCGCGCGCAACAAGTCGCTGAAGCTTCGCTACCTGGTCCGGTTATATTCCAAAGAACTTGTGCTGAAGAACTTCGTCGGCTTACCACCAGACCAACTCCTGGAACGCATGGTTGAGCTGTCGATAAGAACCGAGGAAAACCTGTAAGTCTTTGGTACCTCCAAAGCAGCTTGTAGCGAACTAGGATGTACAGGACTCCGTAGAATGCTGAGCCCCAGCCCAGCGTCATCAACCAAGTGGCTGCATGAGTACTGCCAAACGATCATCAACGTTGCAAAGGTTCAACCGAATTGGTATTACAACTAACTTGAGGCGATTACGATGCTCGAACTAGTCACTGGCAATCTGCTTGAAGCTGACACCGAAGCTCTCGTTAATGCTGTGAACACCGAAGGCGTGATGG
>DATKIS010000078.1:0-4447 GCA_035543975.1 Pyrinomonadaceae bacterium | reverse complement strand
ATTCTTCTCCTTTCACCGGAAAAAGAATTACTAGAGACTATCGGGTATCTCTTTCATACGCCGGGACGGTAGGTGCCTTTTTATTCGAAGAGTCGGCGGTATGTCAATGAGGATTGAACGGGAAAACGACTCAGGCTCTGTTCTTCGGGCGTTTCGTGTCATTTCGTGGATCGTCGTTATAGTCGAAAGACGATCCACTAAGTCAAACGAAATAGGACCTGGGTAATCGATGCAATCTGTCGACAAGAGATTCACTGATCATTCCCAAGGGCCGCCCGCTTACGCAGGCGGTTCTGACCCGGCCCCAAAAACCTTGATCTGGTTTTCCGTTTAGGTATATATATGGCGCCACCACATATGGAGACGGCCCGTATGATTGACCGCGATTTAAAAAGAGGCAGCACCGAAATGCTGATTATGGCAATGGTCGAGGATCGGCCACGCCACGGCTATGAGATTGGCAAGTTAATCGAGCAGCGCTCGCGAGGCGTGTTGCAGTTTCACATCGCCTCGCTCTACCCACTGCTTTACCGTTTGGAGAAGCGAGGTTTAATAAAGGGCCGTTGGGTCGAAAAAGCCGGGGAGCGGCGGCGGCGCTTTTACACGTTGACTGCGGCCGGTCGCAGGATACTGGCCGAACAGCGGCGCACCTGGAAAGACTTCTTCGCCGCGCTTGATCTCGTGGCTGGGATTAATACTGCGTGAGGTGACACCATCATGCTTGACTGGAAGAAGGAGATTAGAGAACGACTGACGGGGCTGCGTCTGGCGCCCACGCGCGAGGCCGAGATCGTCGAAGAATTGGCGCAGTGTCTCGAGGAGTCCTACGACGAGCTGCTAGCCAATGGTGCGACAAACGAAGACGCCCGTCGGATGACGTTGGCAGGGTTGAACGAGAGTGACCTGTTAGCGCGGGAACTGAGCCAGGTCGAACGACGCGTTAGCCAGGAGCCGGTGGTTTTCGGAGGAAGGCTCGGAAGCGTCGGAAGGGAAGTGAGGGTCGGAACAGTCGCCCGGGTCGGACGAGTCGCTGGGGGCATCAATATGTTGCGGGATCTGTGGCGTGACTTGCGGTTCGGGATTCGAATCCTCCTCAAGAGCAAAGGCTTTACGATTGCCACCGTGCTTTCACTCGCACTGGGAATTGGCGCGAACACGGCCTTGTTCAGTGTGGTGGATGCCGTGCTGCTCAAGACATTGCCAGTCAAGGAGCCAGAACGGTTGGTGCTCTTTGAATGGCAAGCCGGACGTGTGTTCAGAACGAATGGTATGAGCGGCACGTCAAACGTGCCCACGCCGGCCGGCACCAGAGCGCTTTCGTTGTTTCGCTACGAGGTCTTTGAAAAGATGGAGCAGACGCGCGTTGCTGAGCCGGATAGTCCGCTTAGCGACTTCTTTGCTTTCGCTCCGATTAGTAGATTGACGGCAGTGGTGGGCGAGCAGGCAGAAATCATCAAAGGGCAAGCCGTGTCCGGCGGCTATTACGCGGGCCTCGGAGTTCAACCCGGCTTAGGGCGTATCATCACCGATCAGGATGACAAGCCCGGGGGCGCGCCGGTGGTCGTGCTGAGCCATCAATTTTGGCTGGACCGGTTCGCCGCAAATCCGGCGGTCATCGGCAAGCCGCTGAAACTGAACAAGCAATCATTCACCATCATCGGGGTCACGCCGCCAGGCTTCACTGGCACCTTGCAAGTGGATTATCACCCCGCCGTCACCATTGCGTTAGCCTGCGAGCCTTTGCTACAGGGTGAACATAGCAACCTGGGCACCGCGCAAGAGCCGGGAGTCTGGTGGCTGAATTTAATGGGGCGACTCAAACCGGGCGCCACTGATGAACAGGCACGCGACAACTTGAACGGCACTTTCCAGGCCGCAGCATTGGAAGTGAGGCCGCCGCCGCGCAAAGCGAGTGAACCGGTACAACTCGATCCGAAAGATTACCCGCGCCTGATGGTGGAATCAGGTAGCCGCGGAATGTTGGACATCCGGCGGGAGTATTCATTCACAATCTACGGCTTGTTCATTGTAGTGGCGCTGGTGCTGCTGATCGCCTGTGCCAACGTGGCAAACCTGTTACTTGCGCGAGCGGCCTGGCGCGGCTCAGAGATCAGCGTGCGGCTGGCGATTGGCGCAGGGCGTCGTCGTTTGTTCAGACAACTGCTGACTGAAAGCGTGCTGCTGGCGGCGTTGGGCGGGGCAGTCGGCGTGCTCTTCGCCTTTTGGGGCAAGAGCGCATTGGTGACACTCACCGACAAGAATACCGGACTCTTGCCCAGTGGCGTTGACATCAGTTTGAGTTGGCGCGTGCTGGCATTCACCCTCGTTGTATCGCTCGTGACCGGCGTCCTATTTGGCCTCGTGCCCGCGTGGCGCTCGACCAGGTTGGATTTGGCGTCGGCGCTCAAACAGAGCCGCCGCACGACGAGCGCCGGGTCGCGCTTGAGCAAAGGGCTAATCGTCGCCCAGGTCGCTCTATCGCTCCTGTTATTAGTGGGCGCGGGTTTGTTCATACGTACTCTCTACAACCTGCAACGCGTCAATCTCGGCTTCAATCAGGAAAACCTCCTGGTGTTCACTTTGCAGCCGGAGCAGAGTGGGTACAAGGATGAACGGCTGTTGCAGTTCTATCAGCAACTCTTCGCGCGTCTGGATCACCAGCCCGGGGTGCGCGCGGCAACTTTCGGGAAAGTGGCGCTGCTCGCGGATGACAATTGGTCTACCGACTTCCTGCTGCGCGGCGAGACTGAAAAATCTGCTCTGGAACACGACACTATGCGGCAGACGGTGCGCGAGAACTATTTTGCGACGATGGAAATCCCGCTGCTGCGTGGACGTGGCTTCACGGCGCAAGATGACCAGCGTGCGCCTAAAGTCGCGATCGTCAGTCAAACCTTCGCTCACAAATTCTTCCCCAACTATGACGTGCTTGGCCAGCGTGTCACAATCATCGACGGCACGCAGGAAGTTGAGATCGTCGGGGTCGTCGCCGACACTAAATACATGAGCCAGCGCGAAGAGATCCAACCGCTGCTTTACACGCCGTGGCGACAAGAAGGCGCAAAGATCGGCGAGA
The DNA here is from genome assembly GCA_035543975.1 of Pyrinomonadaceae bacterium. Classification (GTDB taxonomy): domain Bacteria; phylum Acidobacteriota; class Blastocatellia; order Pyrinomonadales; family Pyrinomonadaceae; genus PSRF01. The sequence goes on along the minus strand of DATKIS010000078.1, from coordinate 1,371 downwards.
TGCATTTCGCTCTGCGCAGCACGGGTGAACCGACCGCGCTTGCCCCTACGGTGCGGCAAGTCGTGCGCGAGTTGGACAGTAATCTGCCGGTCACGGACATCACGACACAGTCCGAGCTCGCACAGTCGACCCTGGGAGGAGAACGATTGTACGCGCGGCTGCTTGGTTTTTTCGGTGGTCTGGCGCTGCTGCTCGCGGCCATCGGACTGTCCGGCGTGTTGGCCTATTCGGTGGCCCAACGCACGAATGAGATGGGTATCCGTATGGCGCTTGGTGCGCAAGCGGCAAACGTATTGCGGCTTGTCGTCTGGCAGGGAATGAAATTGGTCCTGCTCGGACTGGCAGTGGGAGCGGTAACTGGGTATGGGTTGAAACGCCTGCTTGCGAGTCAGTATTTCGGAGAGGACGCGTGGCAGCGCCAGATGGCCGAACAGCTTTACGGTGTGAACGGGACCGACCCATTGACCTTCATTGTAATCGCGGCCCTGCTGACGTTGGTGGCTTTGATTGCTTGCTGGCTGCCGGCACACAAGGCGGCGCAAGTCGATCCACTGGAGGCCCTGCGGTATGAGTAGTGACGCCAGCTGCGCTCCCCCTTTAAGGGATTTGAACAGAAAGTCTCGGAGTGGTCACGGCTTTAACGCTGAAAGCGTTGGCAAATTCCAGCCCAGGGTTGCTGCAACCCTGGGAAACAATAGTTCCGTTTAAGAAGCAACCCTGAAAGCGTTGCTTCACCGTTCAAGTAATCTCGCAAGGCGTTGCAACCCCTTCAGGGTTGCGAACAAAACCAGCGGATCATCTTGACCCAGGTTTGCCAAAGCGCAAACCTGGGCTGAAATTAGTCAACGCTTTCAGCGTTAGTTTGAGGGACGAGCTCATGTCATTCAAATATTGTTGTCAGCTCGCGTTGCTTGGCGCTTCACTCGTTTTCTCCATCAGTGTTGTCGGCCAACAGACACTGAATGCGCCGCCTAAAGTTGTAGCCAGCATCCCGGTCAACTACGACGAGGCGCTCGTCGGTAGTTACACGCTGCCTGAGCCGCTCCTACTTGCTAACGGGAAGCCGGTACGCGACGCCCAGACGTGGTTCCAAAAACGACGGCCTGAGATCGTGAGGTTGTTCGAGGAGAACCAGTTCGGACGCAGCCCTGCCCGACCCACCCGCCCTGCAAGGATGAGCTTTGACGTGTTTGACCGTGGCACACCCGCGCTGGACGGCAAGGCGTTGCGCCGGCAGGTTCATGCAGTTACATCTGCGCCCGGGGCCATAGGGAACTGGCTGGTTTGTTCGCGGGTCTCGTGAAAGTTTTCGTGGATCGTCTATTTAAGGGCAAGTGATTCAACGTCTGTCTGCATCGCCGTCTTCGCGGC
>DATKIS010000077.1:0-2337 GCA_035543975.1 Pyrinomonadaceae bacterium | reverse complement strand
AAGGTTGCGTCGGCCTTTGCGATTTGAGAACGATCTACGAAATCACCCGAGACGGCCCGAAAGGACTTCTGGTTCGAGTTGGTTCGTGTCCTTTTGTGGCCCGTCCCTACTATTTCAGTAGGAAGGAGCATCGTTCTCATTCGACTTTCATTTGGCATAGTACCCCGGCCGCGCCCGAGTAATCAGGTCCGGCAGGTTCGGTAATACTATTTTAACGGTCCGCCAGGTGCGGTCACGTTTTTCGTTACTGGGTTTGTAGCCCAGACTGTAGACCTTGCCCAGGTCTTCAATAACCTGCCCATATACGCCCTCGAGGTCTTCGATCTTCTTCGCCTTGTAATAGAGGCCACCGCTTTCGTCAGCCAGTCTGGTCAATGTTTTCCGCGCATTTTCAAAGACACGCTTCATCGCACCGTAAGAGTAGTCGTCACCTTCAGTATCGAGAAAGATCGGGACTATCAGAGCGGAATTACTGCGCACCACCTCCAGCAAGTCTGCAAAGTTTGTGCGCGAACCTCCCTCAGGCGAAATCAAAGCGTTATCGACGCCATCGGTCATGAACACCACGGCCCGGCGCCGGTCGAGAGTCTTGTCAACAATCACTTGATCAAGCGTGAACTTCAAAGCGTCCCAAACGTGCGATCCTCCGCTGGCCATTTCAAGATGGTCGAGGCTCTCGAGCAGCTTGCTGCGGTCGCTGGTCAAAGGCGAAACAACATTCGTCTTGTCTGAGAAGGTAACAATCGCCAACCGATCGCCAGGGCGCGCCGCTTCGATAAAACGTTGGGTCGACTTGCGAATTAACTTGCGCTTACCTGTCGTCGAGCCGGACAGATCCAGCAGCAACACCAGGTCAAACGGGGCATCGCTGGTTGCGAAATAAGTAATGCTTTCCGATTGCCCGTCTTCGCTAATGGCAAAGTTGTTCTGCGACAGGGTGCTGACCTGAGTTCTCAGTTTTTTGCTATACACGCTTACATTAAAACTCACCAGATTCGTGTCGATGCGGACTACTTCATCTTCTTCGACGGGCTGGCCTTCCAGCAGACTGGCGGAGGTGGTCCTGGCAATCGAACTCTTCATGCTATTGGAGAATCGGTTTGTGAGTACGCCGGTCGATCGGATCATCGGCAAGCGATACCGGGCTTCAAGGAAACGGATGTAAAGGGGGAGCGGCCCCAAATCATATTGCTTTCGCCGGACGTCAACTTGTTCCTCACCTTCGATTGGAAAGAGCACCAGAAATCCGTCCAGGATAGTAGCCTGGGTGCCAAAGAGTTGCTTCAAGCCGGCATCAATGCGGAGCCGATCAACGTAACCGGCAAACTCAGGACGTGATAGTTCGCCTTGTTTGGTAGCCGCAACGATTACCGGCATGAGATCATGACGCAGCTGCGTAGCTGCGCCATTGATCATGGAGAAAGCCGCCTCGACTCCCTCGGCCCCCACCAGACTCTTCGTCAGCCAGCCATTCTGTTTAAGTATCGGGCAAACCTGAGCGGTATTTTTTTCCCGGCCAGCTCTAATGCGTTTAATCAACTCCTCAGGTTTGCGATTGTCTCTGATGTCATCATCCAGACTTTTTTGATTTTTTTCCTTGAGCTTCAACAGCTCATCTTTCAGCCTCTGATTGAGAGTCACCTGCTGTTTTGCATTCACCTGGGCCAACATCCGGGCGATGTCTTCCTTGCTTAAGCAGCGCTCCTGACCCTGCAACAGAAAAGCTGAACCGTTCGGCCGTCCGTCGTTTTCGAACAATTCATTGAGCTGGAGTGGCGAGATAGATGTCTGGGTAATGGCGAAGGCAGGTTCAATCAGATTGGGCTGAACCTGATCAACCCTCTGCGCCCGTGTTGCCCCGACGAAGTTGAGCGCGAGACACAACCACAAGAGGCGAAGAAACAGGTGCTTGGTCGCTAATGACTTCACTGGTGATTCGTCAGATTCCAGGGACTTCTAGTTCAGGAGAGCCTGCATTCGGTGTAGTCCGGTGGCGGCTTCAGTGAAGCCGGGCTGTTGCTCGAGCGCCTTGCCGTAGTGTTTGGCGGCGTCGAGATACCTCTTCCGAGTTTCGTAAATCCGGCCGAGGTTAAAATGGGGAAACGCATAGGATTCATAACGGGGAGCATAAAGGGCTCGTTTGAACCAGCGCACGCTGCTGTACGAATCGCCCTTGGCCAGGAGATAACTACCGATGTCGTTGTAGGGATTCCCCAACGTCTCGTCGACCCTAATCGCTTCCAGACATTCTTCAATCGCCTCGTCGTAACGGTCCTGAAAGCTATATACCCAACCAAGAAAAGTATGAGCCTCGGCGGTTGGATAGGTTTCTATCGA
>DATKIS010000076.1:0-9367 GCA_035543975.1 Pyrinomonadaceae bacterium | reverse complement strand
TGAGTCTGCTTGCTGGGGAGCCTGGGTAATGGAAGGCCAAATTATAGGGATCATGGTCCGCGAAAGCGAGTCCGGGCGGCCAGCCGATCGGCAATGCGCTGGTGTCGTACCGTCGCAAGCTAAAGCTGGTACTTTATACGCCCGTAGGCAAACGTGCCCTCAACTCCGTCCCAGGCGTATAGAGTACAACCTTCAGGTTGCGTCTTCATTACTCAGCTTCCTGCTTCGCAGCTGTGGCGAGAGGGTCCAAACTCCCGACCTCATCGATCGCCTCCCGCAGGGTTTCTGCGTCCACACTACCCTGGGAAGCAATCGTGCGGGCACCCCGATCGACAGCTTCCTGGATGACGTGGCCACTATGCCCCCGGGTCCACTTCCAGTTTACTTTGTGTCTCGCGGCAGCTGTGTCGAGGCGGCGCCACCACTCGTGATTGGTCTTACGTCGAAACCGGCCACACATCGTTTCCACTACATAACGTGAATCTGTGAACAAGTGAACCATGCACGGCTCGCGCAACGATTCTAGTCCCAGCGCAGCGGCGGCCACTTCCGCCTGCTGGTTGGTGGCGTTGCCAAGGTAGTCTCCGACCGCCCGCCATACGCCCTGATAACCAAGCAGAGCAAACGCGGCCGCGCGGGGGGAGCCTTGTCCATTGCCGAGACTCGAGCCATCGCAAAAGATCGTTACTTGTTTCATTAGCCCCTATTCTGTCGCGCCTTGCACAAAATCGAATGTACGGGTCACGCGGAGCGATCTCATTAACACCGCGGCTTTAGCCTGGTGACGGGCAGGTAACAAACAACCGTTAAGAGATTTGACTGCTTTCGCAGTCCACCGGGCTAAAGCCGCGGTGTTAATGAGATCGCTCCGCGTGATCACAGTGCCTGGTGTCCTGATCGGGGTACTGGTTTCGGACTCTTTGCGCAAAGCCCCTGTCGATCAAAACTTCCAGTCTTACTCGGACGTTAATTTCGTGTCGGCGTTTTTCCACGCCGCCTCAAATTCCCGCTGCACCAGCGTGGCAGCGTAGGTTTTTTTTTGGGCCTTCAAGCTTTGGAGCAGTCCAAACAGCGACCGCCCGTTGCGCTTATTCCTTTCCAGGTCGGCGCGGAAAACGTGCTCGGCGCCGGCGTGGTCGCCCCGTTTCATCAAAGCCTTGCCGAGCCATTGCCGAGTTTGGAGAAACCAGGCTTGCGGCTCGTCATAGGCCAGGGAGTCTTCAATTTCAATTGCCTTGTTCATCAACTTCAAACTCTCGCTACCGTTGGGGCTGGTGGCTTCCGAGATGGCGGCTGCGAGTACATTCTCCGCAATGTCCAGAACCTTGCTGGCGCTGTTTAAGCCAAAACTTGCATCGGCCGGCACTTTCTTTTTAGCCGCCTGGAATGCCGAGAATTCTTCCTGCGCCTGGGTGGTCCGTCCCTTGGCTGCATAGGCCATGCCGCGGGCGAAGCGCCAGAGCGCATTCGTTCCCACCATCGCCGCGTCCGGTTGCGGCAGTTTTTCAATCTCATCCCAACGATCAAACTGCACCAATATCAAAGGCGCCACCGTCATAAACCCTTCGAGCATAGGCATCGCCTTGATGTAAGGACCTACGTGGGCCTCGAGTTGGCGCGCCGCCGTCATGGCGCCTGCGAATCGCCCGCCGGTCGCATCTGCGATGGCCAGGAAGTGCAGGTTGTGACTGTAGTACATAGCCGGATAAAAGCCTCCGCCTCCGCCATGCGCTTTCAAATACGCTTCGTCGGCTTTGGCGGCCTCTTTGTTACTAAGCGAAGCCGCGTCGTAGTCGCCGGTACGGTGGTAGATATGCGACGGCATGTGCACCAGGTGACCAGCGGCTGGTACCAGCGTGGAAAGCTTAGGGGCATAGGCGAGAGCGCGTTCGGGGTTTGGCGAGGCTTCGATTGCGTGAATGTAGTAGTGAATCCCGCCCATGTGGTTTGGGTCACGCCGCAGGACAGACTCGAGCACCGCCACAATTTCTTCCGTACCTTCGGCGGGTTTGCCATCGGCCGTCCAGAGTTGCCATGGCCGCAGGTTCATCGCCGATTCAGCATAGAGTGTGGCTGCGTCGAGGTCGTCCGGATAACGGCTGGCGACTTCGCCCATCGCATTCTTGTAATCCACCGCCAGTTGTTTCAGGTCGGCCTTGGGATCGATGGAATAGCGCTTGACGAGTGCTTCGATATAGGCCCGTTCGTTCTCGGGCGCTTTGACGGCGAGCGCGAGGGCCTTTTGCGTAGCTTCGTAGGCCGCCTTTTCTCTCGCCGGATCGACATCGAGGTTAATGTTCGGACCAAGGGCGAGGCCGATGCCCCAGTAGGCCATGGCTAGATTCGGATCCAGCCTGGCAGCCTGCTTGAAAGAGCGGATCGCTTCGTCGTGATTAAAGGCATACACAAAGCGAAGCCCCTGATCGAAGAACTTCTGGGCCTCCGGGTTGGTGGTGGAAACAGGATGGTGATGCGAGCCCATGCCGGCGATGTATGCCGCAGGTTTCTCCTGAGCATCGTTCGGGTTGCCGTGGCCGCTATGCTGGGCGAACGCCGGCGCGCACAGGCTCAAAGAAAATGTCAGAGCAACTATTAGGTTCTTCATTTCAGTTGACTCCCTTCAAAGAAAAGCAGCGAATTGCGGTCCTTTCATAAGGGTGAGGCAACGGTTTAGGGGTAATAAACAACATTCAATCCGGGAAAGTTCAAGCTGACATGATCGAGGTCATGCGTGAGAAGAGTGAGGGTATAGTGGGCCGCACTGGCTGCGATCCAGGCATCGCCGGCTTCCAGTCTCCGTCCAATTCGCTTGCAGTGGGTACTAAGTCGTGCCCACGTTTTGGCTAAGTCGGAATCGTATGGAATCACCAGAAACTTTTGTAGAAAGATTTCAAGACCGCCCCGCAGCGTCGTTCCCCAATTGTTCTCTTCAGCCCACGCCCACAACTCGGCGACGCTCTGGAAACTGACGGCCAGAATTTGACCTTCCATCTCGCTCTCATACATTCCACGCAACACATCATCGTTCTTCTTGGGATGCAACAAGCTAGCGACTGTCGTGTTGAGTAAGACGGTGCTCATTTGGATTGTTGCTCATCAGCATCCAGTTGGACTCGGGCTTGTCGTTCTGACAGAACAAAGTTCATCAAAGCATCTGGATCATCATCGGCTGGCCATAAAGCGGCGAGTTCGTCGAGATTAGCAATTGGTCTAACTCCCTGTTCCGCAATTAAGCGGTCTAGGTACATCTTGGCTCGCGCCTCGCTTTCCTGTGGTGCTTCGACTTCTCTCATGGCCTGTGCCTCCGTTGCAGGGGATGCTCGTCGTGTGATCTATTATGAGCCTTATGTTTGATAACGGGAAGTTTCTTGGAAATTTTTATCCTGCGTTCGGGGACAATGGCGAACCTGCGCCAAGTAGCTTAATTCTTGCTCTTGCGTGTTCCCGAGCTGCTTCTCGGCAGCCTGGCCCGAACGTAAAGTATAGCGTCTCTTTTCCGAAACTCTTGAGGTCCACTTGTCGAGGAATGAATCTAACAGGCGAGTCGAGTCCGAAGGTTTTTTGGTTGTCCCTCATGACGGAGTTGCTCACCAGAATGCCCTCTGGTGTTAATGCGTGTTGTACTCGAGAAGTGAAATTGACATTTAGTCCGTAGATATCGTTTTCTCTGAGGTGAACTTGGCCGGAGTTGATACCTACTCTGATACCAATGTGATCTACGCCAGTATCTATGAGAAATGCCAAAGCGAAATCCACAGCGTCAGTTGAGGTCCGAAAAGCCATCATCAACGAATCTCCAATTGCTTTGACCACGAAGCAGTCCACCGACGCTGCTAACGAATCGACCCTTGGAAAAGTGGACAAAGAGATCTTCAATCCACTTGCGATCACCCAGTTTCTTGCCAATTAAGGTTGACTCAACAATGTCGTTGAACACGAGAGTTAGGTTTAGATTCGCTGAACCAGCCCAGGCCTCTAAGGTAAGTGGGATAATGTGAGATGACATAGAGTCCCCTGTATTTAGATTATTCATTCACTTTCAACACTGCCAGAAACGCCTCTTGGGGAATCTCCACGCGGCCGACTTTCTTCATGCGCTTCTTGCCTTCCTTCTGCTTTTCCAGCAGTTTGCGTTTGCGTGAGATGTCGCCGCCATAGCACTTAGCGATCACGTTCTTACCCATCGCCTTCACAGTTTCGCGGGCGATCACTTTGGCGCCGATGGCTGCCTGGATGGGCACTTCGAAGAGCTGACGGGGAATTAACTCCTTCATCTTCGTCGCCAACGCTCGGCCCTTCGCCGCCGCGGTATCTCGGTGAAGCACCAGCGACAACGCATCCACCGCCTCACCCGAAACCAGCACGTCGAGCTTCACCAGATCACTCTCCCAGTAGCCGGCGAGGTGGTAGTCGAGCGAAGCGTAGCCGCGCGAAGTTGATTTGAGCCGGTCGTAAAAGTCGAGCACGATCTCGTTGAGCGGTAACTCGTAAGTCAGCATCACCCGGTTTGAAGTGATGTACTCAAATCCTTTTTGCACTCCCCGCTTTTCTTCGAGCAAGGCAAGAATGCCGCCCAGATGATCTTCAGGCGTCAGGATGGTGGCGCGAATCGCCGGCTCTTCAATCTTCACGATGCGTCCCGGATCCGGCATCTTCGCGGGCGAGTCGATTTCCGTAACCTTGCCGTCGGTGGTGGTGACGATATAGCGCACGCCCGGCGCCGTGGTGATCAGGTCAAGATTGAATTCTCGTTCCAGGCGCTCCTGCACAATCTCCATGTGCAGCAAACCAAGAAAGCCGCAGCGGAACCCAAACCCCAGGGCGGTGGACGACTCGGGCTCGTAAAAGAACGAAGCATCGTTGAGCCGGAGTTTATCCATCGCGTCGCGCAACTCTTCATACTGGTTGGTGTCGATTGGGTAGAGGCCCGCAAACACCATCGGCTTGATTTCCTGGTAACCCGGAAACGGCTCTTTGGTTGGCCGCGCCGCTTCGGTGACCGTGTCGCCTATCTGCACGTCGGCAACCGCCTTGATCGACGCAGTCAGGAATCCCACTTCGCCGACGCTCAGGTGATCGATGGGCGTGGGTCGCGGCTTGTTTACGCCGAGCGTTTCCACCTGGTAGTCGCGACCGGCGTTAAAGAAGCGAATCTTCATACCCGGCCGAATCGTGCCGTCGATCACGCGGAACAGAACGATCACACCGCGGTAGGAGTCGTACCACGAATCAAAGATGAGCGCTTTCAAAGGCGCGTTGGGATCGCCCTTGGGGGGCGGCACGTCGCGGACAATTGCTTCCAATACGTCGGCTACGCCGAGGCCCGTCTTCGCGCTGGTCAGGATGGCGTTATGAGTTTCCAGGCCGATGAAGTGTTCGATCTGCTCGATTGCCTTTTCGGGTTCAGCGCCCGGCAAGTCAATCTTGTTGATTACCGGGATCAGCTCGAGATTGTTTTCGATGGCCAGGTAAGTGTTGGCGAGCGTTTGCGCTTCGACGCCCTGCGAGGCATCGACAATCAACAGCGCGCCCTCGCAAGCGGAAAGCGAGCGCGAAACTTCGTAGGAGAAATCGACGTGTCCGGGCGTGTCGATAAGGTTCAGGATGTACGACTGGCCATCCTGCGCCTTGTAGTCAAGTCTCACGGCGTGCGCTTTGATGGTAATGCCGCGCTCGCGTTCAAGGTCCATGTCGTCAAGAATCTGGGCCGACATGTCCCGGCCGGTGACAGCCCCGGTCAATTCGAGTAGCCGATCCGCCAGCGTTGATTTGCCGTGATCGATGTGGGCGATGATGGAGAAGTTGCGGATTAGTGCAGGATTCATTAAATAAGTCCAAAGTCTAAAGTCCAAGGTCCAAAGTCATTCGGCCCGACATTGGACTTTGGACGTTGGACTTTGGGCTTAGACTTAAAATAACAAAACGCGCGCGAAACCGCACTCGCGCACGTCTTGTCGTATCGGGTTATCAGTGAAATTCGGTCTTAGTCGTCAATGTGGGCATCAAAGTATGCGCGCGCTTTTTCGGGAGTGTTAATGGACCTGATGAACTCGACATTCCTCAAAGCCCACTTGTAATGCTCTTTTATGAAATCGGCGTATCCGTCGCCCGTACCCATGGGATATCCGATTTTGGTCAGCATTCTCAGCATGACCTGGCTATCCTTCGTTCCTCCGGCCGCTTGAAACAGCTTGTGCTTGTCGTCCTCAGACATGGTTGAGGAAGAACTGGAGGTGTCGCTGTTTGAGTTTAGGTTGGAGTTGTAATTCGAATTCCGATTGTAGTTATAGTTGGTGTTGGAGCCGCGATCCGGGTTGTAGAGACCTGGCGCTTTAATAACGCCACTGACCACCAGTACCGCGAAGAGAATCACGAGCAGGATCAAGCCCAGGCAACCGCCACCACCGCAGCCCAGCGCAATCTTTGCGTTTTTATTCATTGTCTACCTCACTCTTCGACCGATGAGTTTCGGAAATCTGTGAGTTTGCGAATTGCAAACCAGAACGAGCGGAAAGCTAGCCGCGAGTTTTCATCCAGAGATATAGGATTGCAGATGATAGCGCATGTTGGGCTTTGTGTCGTGATGGAGATTACTTTGGAGTGCGCCGGCTTGACGGCGCTTTGGTCTTTGGCGGCTTGACGCCAAGAATCCACAGAGAGCGCATCTAACAGTGGTCGCGCCAAGTCGCGACCTACCAAAGCGCCGTCGAGCCGGCGCACTCCAAGGGGCGCTTGCTTCTTATTTGACCGCTGACTAAGATTCCGGACTGTTTCCCAGCCCATGTCTCGTTTTCGCTGAATCACTTTCCCAGGAGCATTTATGACGCACAGATTTAGGAGTTTCCTGACCGTTGCGCTTTTGGCGCTCGTAGTAACAATGTTCACTCCCTCCGCCAGGATGCAGCAATCGGCAACGACTCCAGCCCCTACCGCCCCCACACTCGAAATCAGTCCGGCTAAACCTGACGTCGCGGTGGGTCAAAAGCTGCAGTTTTCTGTCGTCGCCAAAGACGCTGCTGGAAATGCTGCCGCCGCCCCCATGCCGTCCACCTGGTTTGCCGCCCCATTTGATTTAGCCGGCATCGACGCCACTGGCAACGCGGCGTTTTATAGCCCGGGCGAAGTATTGGTGGGAGCTATCGTGAATGGGAAGGCGGTCTATCTCAAGCTCACGATCAAACCCGGTCCGGTCACCCGCGTGGACATCGAACCGGTGAAGACGGCCCTGATCGTTGGGGCCACTACCAAGCTCTCAGGAGTAGCGCGCAGCTCGGAGGGAAATCCCCGGAACGATGCAGCTATTGCCTGGACCTCCAGCAACCCCGAGGTGGCGACTGTGGATCCGGCGGGCTTGGTGGTTGGGGTGTCGCCGGGCGACGCAAAGATAACAGCCGCTTCAGGCAGCGGCAGTGGCAGCACCAATCTAACTGTAATCAAGAGCAGCTTGACCGGGCTCTCGATCGAACCGCGGACCGCGACGGCCCGCACGGGCGAAGTGCTCCGCTTCAATGTCAGCGCCAAAGTGGGCAAAGCTGATAACTACGCAGTTCGCTGGACTGCAAACGGTCCGGCGGCGACGATCGACGCAGACGGGGGATTTGTCGCGGAACTGCCCGGCTCATACGTGATCACCGCGGCGAGCGGTGACCAGGAAGCGATTGCCTCGGTCGTCGTCACGCCACGCAACGCGGAACGTAGCATCGCGGTGGTTGGCAGGATGGTTAATAAAGAATTCGCTACTGCGGAAGAGTGGATTTTTGGAAACTATGCCTACGTTTCGACGATCGCGGATCGGTTTCTGGTATTCGATATCTCCGACCCGGCGAAGCCAAAGCAAACCGATTCAGTGAAGGTCGACGCCAGAATTATCAACGACATCAGCACCACCGCCGACGGCAAGATTCTGGTGATTTCGCGCGAAGGCGCGTCCAATCGGAAAAATGGCATCGCCTTTTACGACAACTCCGATCCCGCGCACCCGAAACCGATTTCCGAATACACCGAAACCGTGACTGGTGGCGTGCACAGCGCTTTTGTCGATAGCCACTACGTTTACCTGACGGACGATACCACCGGGTCGATGCGCGTAATCGACTTCGCCGACGTGAAAAATCCAAAGGAAGTGGCGCGCTGGGAAGTTCCTAATGAAGTAGCCACCACCGTGAAGACCACCGAGGGAAACCAGGTCGGCGGGCGCTACCTTCACGATCTGCAGGTCAAGGATGGCCTCGCTTATCTGGCCTACTGGCGGGACGGCCTGGTGATTCTGGACGTTGGGAAGGGCATCAAGGGCGGAAGCCCAGAACGTCCGCAGTTAGTCAGCCAGTTGCGCTTCAATCATCACGAGCTTTATGGGAACGGCTGGTTGGCGGGCACCCACTCCGTCTTCCGTTACAAGAACTACGTCTTCGTCGGCGATGAAGTCTTCCCACCTATCTTTGATATCCATAGTCCCGCGCGCATTCCCGTGCGAGGCATTGTCCACGTGATCGATGTTTCTGACATTAACGCTCCGCGAAAGGTGGCCGAGTATCCGGTGCCTGAAGCCGGGGCGCATAACATGTGGGTTGAAGACGACATTATGTATATGGGCTACTACACGGGAGGCGGGCGCGTCGTGGATGTCTCAGGCGAACTGCGCGGTGATCTCTACCGCCAGGGCCGCGAGATAGGACGCCTCTGGGGTGGCGACCCGGCGGGATACAAAGCTAATTTGCCGTTTACCTGGGGCGCCCAACCGCACAAAGGATTGATCTACTTTAACGATGTCAACAGCGGTATCTGGATCGTGAAGCTGGGCGAACCGAACCAGAAAGGCTCAACCACGAAACCGGGGGAATGAAGGGCAGGAGGCAGGCGCAGGAGCAACTAACCGTGAGGGGAGGGCTTGGGCCGCATGCTTACGATTTGAGTGTATTCTTTCGGGTGGAGGGCTTATTCTTCTTTCTCGGCGATCTAACATCGACAGCGTCGTAAATTGCTTCTGGAGCAATATCGACTCCGTTCGGCCAAGCGAGCGTCCCGCCTTCGACGAAGAATTTGGCAAAGAACTTCGGGTTTTTTAACAGTTCGAACACTGGGCCTTTGAACCATTGAGAGATATCAACGTGTTTTTCAGTGCCGTCGTTAAAGCGGACCGCAATCACGAAACCATCCATTCGCTTGGCTTTATTTATTTCTGGCAAGAAACTCATGTCTGGTCAATCCAAGGGCTCAATTCGGTTTATCGGTCGTCCTCGCTCAATGTTCTTCCAGTTTAACATAAGCTCAAATTGATGGAGCAAAGCCCACTCCCGAATCAGTTTCCGCGCGCGCCTCGACGAAATGTTGCCCGCTAGCAACCCGCCGTCGAAAGTGAACGTCGCCT